>CAILXE010000126.1 GCA_903838095.1 uncultured Chlorobiaceae bacterium | reverse complement strand
CAAGTATCAATCCGCTATGCGTGCAATAAGATATGAAGACCGCTGTATTCAATTTCTTGGATTCAATTAAATATGAGTATCAATCCGCTATGCGTGCAATAAGATATGAAGATCAGGTAACATCGTCGAGGATTTGAACAATGATGAAAGTATCAATCCGCTATGCGTGCAATAAGATATGAAGAAGAGCAAGATTTCTTGGTAATTGTGAAAGTAAATTGTATCAATCCGCTATGCGTGCAATAAGATATGAAGCCTACCTCTGGAAACATGCGCCGGACAAGGGCCGCTGGCGCAAAAACCGGAGGTTTGTTATTTTTCAGTCATGTCAAAGGACATTGTACTGATTCTTGATTGATCAATAACTTTTATGTTATGAAATAATGATGAGTTATGCAACAACCGGAGCATAATGGCTTCTGTAATCTCCGGTAACGCATTACTTAATAAAAGGATACGTTTGATATTCCTGCTTTTTGGTCAGTTCAGAAATTATCCTCCGGTTTTACCATTCTGTCCGCCAAGGTTCAGAAACAGCCCTTGTTCCAGCAAGCACTTCGCTGATTTTGACTACCTGCGACTCCATGTGGCGCCGGAGGTTCATGCTCTTGCCGCTCACCGGTTCAAAGAGTTCCAGAAACTTTTTCCGGGCCTCATCGCAGAGAAAGCATCCTTCCTTGTTTTTTACGATAAAAAAAATCCTTGTTTCGCAAAACGCCTTTGTTGAGGGTGTAGAGGGTCATGGAGTCGATAATGGTTCTGAACTCTTCGACGAGGTCGTTGATCAGCGCTGGGTTGCCTTTGTCTTCGGCGTGCAGAAATCCGATGTAGGGGTTCAGCCCTTTCATACGCAAAAGGGAGAAGATGTTGTTGTGTAGCAGGGTATAGCCGAAGCTGTGCAGGATGTTGACCGGGTTGGTGGACGGGAACGGGCGCACCCGTCGGAAAGCGCTGGTGTAAAAGGGAAACTCTTTTTTGAAAAGGAGGCCAAAGAGTTCAAAGTAGAGCGCGGCGGTTTTGCCTTCGAGCCTCCGGAGTGCCTCCATGTTTTCGCAGCTTTTGGTGTGTTCGGCAAGCGAGGTCATGAGGGAGAGGGTGTTGTCGAATTTTTCTTTCAGCTCCCCGTTGCTCTCCCACGCCATAGCTCTGCGTTTCTGGATCATGGTGCGTTCATTCCATATCTCCTCGATTTTTTCTGAAATGCCGGTGATTTTTGGCTTGACTCCAGACTTAACTATTGCAATGAAAAAGTAATATTAAAATATATCGTCTTACGGTCAGCAAAAAACAAGCAGATATTAAGGGAGTGGCAGTTTTTTACAGGACAGAGGTATTGAACCATGTTGAACAAGAAACATCATGCAATTCGTTCTTGTGATCTACGATATCGAAAAAGACCGGCGCAGGACGAAAATCCATATACTCCTTGAAGGGTATGGATTGGCGGTGCAGTACAGCGTCTTCGAATGCTTTATTTCCGAAGAGGATTACGCCCAGATGCGTATGCGCCTGCAAAAACTCTTCGACTCCGTCTGCTACTAAGTGCTCTGCCGGAACTGTGTCGAACGGGTGGATGTTGACGGTAACCGCGACTTTGAAGTTCAGACCCCGTTTATTATTATGTGATGGTAAAGTATTTCGCTGTACCACTAAATAACCCTTCAAGATGAACCAATTCAAGGTTTGCAAGAATTCAAGGGATAAACGAGAGGAAATAAAATGGACTTTATAACGAGTGTTGGCTTTGTGTCGAGTGTAATTACCATTATTGGTGCGCCGCTTGTCCTTTGGGGTATATGGCTGCTATTTCTGAACTATAAAGAAGGTAAACGCCTGAACCAGATTGTCTCAGTTGTTTTGCAGTGCGACAAAGATAACCGGAAAATTGTTCCGCTCATGGTTGTGCGCCGCAAGGATATTACCAGAGCTGAATTACAGGGCATTCTCGGCACCATCAAAATGAAACCCTCGATTACCGGGCGTTACAAACTTGATCACCTGAATACAAAAAAATTCTGGCAGGACATTGAGCACTTGCAAGCCTCAGACAATGACGATAATGACCAACTTATCATTCCCTGCACCCCTGAAGAAATTGGGCAGTTTGACGTATAAATGTTGCATATATTCGGATTTTCATTGTTATTTTTGCTTATTTTACAATAAATACATCTTTTCCTTGTTGACTAATGAGAAAAAATCAGTACATATAAAGCATGTTTATGCTTTGAGTTATTGATTTATCCTCTGATATAACGCACGATTCGACCCTCTGACCGACTGAACTCTCACAACAAAGCTTTGTCGGGTTGCCTGTATTGCTTTCCCTCAAAGCTCCTTTACGTATTCGCCTTGCTATATTGAAGTACACCCTAACGCAGCCGTTATGCCAAGTAACATGATGTACTCATATTGCTTTGAAGCTAGAAATATTCAGCAATACATTTTAGAAGCTGGGAAGTTGAAAGATATGGTTAGTGCCAGCAGGTTGGTCGACGAGTTATGCCAATTTTCCGGTTCCTGTGATCTCCTTCAAAAGGTGTTAGATGCAATTCCCCTTGCTGCAACAAAGGTTCGTTTTTTACGACGGGCCGGAGGAGCATTTATTCTTTTGCTCGATAAAAAAGAAGATGCCATTGCACTCCAAAATCTCTGGACTTTAGTCGTCACTCATTATGCACCAGGTCTGGAGTGGATTGATGCACTTGGGGATGAGAAATTGACTGAGCCAGAAGCAGTAGAATCATGCATCTCAAAGCTTTTATCACGCCGTAATAACCCGCCAGTATCTTTGCCAGAAGCAAGTCCATTTGTGCAGTTTTCCGAGCGTACAGGTCGCGCAGGGGTTAATAAAGGTAATGATGATTGGCTGGATATATCAACTGCCCGTAAGCGAAAGATGAACAATGGGACTGAGGGGACTGGCCATCATTTCCTCCCTGTTCTTCCTGAAGAAGATAAGCGCGTCTATGTATGGGCTCAAAGCTTTGATCCAAAAGAGGATGGTAGTGAAAGACTGATGCCCTTTCTTGAAGGAGTTCAACCATCGCTTGGAGTAATTCATGCTGATGGCAATGGATTAGGTGTTGCTTTACAGTCATTGCAAGCGGCAGCGCAAAGACCTGATGAGTATCAGGATATATATTGGGAATTTTCTTGTGCTATTGCTACGGCGACAAGAAATGCTGTTCAGGCTGCTACTAAAGCAATTTTAATCCCAGAGGCAAAACAAAATGGCAGTGTCTACATACTGCCCGCCCGTCCATTAGTCCTCGGAGGTGATGATATAACAATTATTGTGAGGGGAGATCTCGCACTTGACTATCTCAATATCTTCCTCCAAAATTTCGAAAGCGAAACTCAGAAGCAACTTGAGTTTTTACATGGTGTGATTCCTGAACTTCCTGAAAAACTGACGGCATGCGGGGGCGTAGCCTTTATTAAACCCACTCAGCCTTTTTTGCAAGCCTATGCGCTTGCCGAATCTCTCTGTGCCCATTGCAAGAAACAGCCAACAAATGCGGAAGGCCTTAAGCCTTCAAGCCTTGCATTTTATCGGGTCACTACATCCTCAATAGGGAGATATGACACCATTCTCAAAGAGATAGAGACATATCTTTATGATCGCACCTATCATAAAAAGACAATGGGAGCTTATGACGTCGTTGATACAAGTGCTTCTAATCTGCCACGGTTTTCAGATCTTAAAAAACTTCATGCATTGTTTGAGGTAAATGGCGGCCCAAACAAAATATTTCCCAGCTCTTATGCCCGTAAATTATTGACAGAAATGTCGAGGGCTCCCCAATTGGTACCTCAGATATATGCACGATGGAGGCAAATGATTAAAAAAGGTGATCCGAGTGATTTGATAAAATTCGATGAGATTATGAAAAGAATGGGAGTTGATGATCCTGCAAGAAGCCCTTTTACTAACGTGATAGATGCGCATTGTTATACTCCATTAGGTGATGTAGTAAGCCTAACATCAATCATGCAAAAATGATAGCATAATGTCGCAAACATCGAGAATCCTCAATATTGAACTCCATGACTTCTGGCATGTTGGTACCGGTGAAGGCCGGGGTTCTGGCGATAACAGTGTTGTGAAGCTCAAAAACGGTCTCCCCTACCTACCAGGAAGAGAGCTAAAAGGCATACTTAAAGTTACTGCAAAGTGTTTGGAGAGTTGGGGTCATATCACTGAGGGAGACACTGAGAGGTTATTTGGAAATGACGGAAAAAAACCAGCAAAAATTCAGATAACTGGAGCAGAACTGGATAAAAACGATGCGGAATATCTTCTTGGCCTTAATAAATATGATCCAACACGTCGAGCACTATTCGATAGCATTTCTTCCACTGCTATCAATTATGAATCGGGAAATGCAACAAATAAAAGCTTACGCAGCATGGAAATAGTGATCCCCTGTGTTTTACAGGCAGAGATTACTTGTGAAACTTGTGAAGAAAAAGATTCCAAAACAATTTTTGATTTTTTAGAACGGTTGCTGCCATTAACCCGCGCTATAGGGGCCAGTCGCAATAGGGGTTTAGGACGCTGCACTATGACTTTTAAAACAGAGGAGTAATGCAAATGCACCAGGCACAGTTGCAATTAGAGCTTCTTGATAATGTTGTTCAAAGTAAACGTTCGGCCACAGCCGGTGAGCATGAAAGTCTGGATTTTATTGCTGGTTCTGCTTTACTGGGATGGGCCGCATCGAAACTTTATACTCTACTGGGATCAGATGCCTTTATGGTATTTCATAGCGGCAAGGTCAGATTTGGTGATGGACTGCCAGCCATAGAAAATGGTGAGGCAGCACTGCCTATGCCTCTTTGCTGGCATGAAGATAAAGTTGATGGTGTTGCCTATAAAAACGGAGTGGTCGATGCCGGTAAGATCTATAATTGGTTTCACCAAAAACCTGATTGGGTTAAGCAACCCCGCCAGCTCCGCAACGGGTTTATTACTCAAAGCGGAAAAATCTTACTGCCTTCAAAATCGCACAGCCCGCACATAGCAATTATTCAAAAACCAGATGATAACAAACTGTTTGGATATGAAAGTCTTGGCTCCACGCAACGTTATATCGCAACGATAACTGCTGATGATGATATATCGGTGGATTTATTCGATAAAGTGGTATCAGAATTTCGCAGCAAAGTGATACGTATAGGGCGTTCGAAATCTACAGAATATGGCCGGGTAAAAGCAGAGATACTGGAAACCACAACAGAAAAAAAAATACCAGAAGATATTAGCGGTCAAAAGGAACTAACCCTTTGGCTCCGCTCTGACATGGCCATACGTGACAATCATGGAAGTCCCGTATTGCTACCGATCGACCCAACATGGTTAGGTCTTCCCAAAGGGAGAATCACTAATGCATTTATACGATATCGCTCCTATGCACCGTATAATGCCTATCGGCAAGCACGTGATGTTGAACAACAGGTATTGCTCGCAGGGAGCGTTATCAAATTTGAATTTGATGAGCCGTTAACAAAATGTCATGCAGAAATATTGGCTGGAGGACTTGGAACTCATAGAGAGGCTGGACTGGGTGTAGTGGAGGTTAATCCAAAGTTATTAGCTGATTCACGACCATGTTTTGAATTCGCCTCAATAACCCTGACCAATACAGACCGTGCAACTGATAACGTGAGTTCTGAATCGAAAAGCCCTTTGATTGCCTTCCTTGAAAAACGGGCTGGACGAACTTCATCCCAACAGGATTCTAAGCAATGGGCAGTTGATAAACTGGAAATGTTAAGAACCCAATACCTGAGTGCACGTAACTACAACGGAATCAAAGATGACCAGGCTTTTGGTCCTGGAAGGTCACAATGGCGCCGGGTTTATGAAGCGACGATGGGAGCAACCCCTGACGAGGTTATAAGCAAATTATTTACTGATCATGACTGCGCATGCAGGGTGGGTAATAATGAGAGAACGGGTGATGATGATTGGAGCATCGACATTTCACAGGGGGGGACATTATCAGGATGGCTGAAACAAGAGGTTGAAAGCATAAGGGATGAACCTGATTTTAATCTATGCCTGCAATGGTTAACCCGATTGGCAGAAACGCTAAGGGATAACCCAAAAGGAGAACTCCAATGAATGCAAACTATCCATACTGTCACTTGGCGCGTATTGTCCTGCAGACGACTTCACCACTATCTATAGGTACGGGATTTGGAGATGGTTTACAGGATGCCTTTGTAGTCCTTGATACCAATGGTCTCCCTGCACTTCCGGGTACAAGTATAACCGGTGTTTTACGGCATCTCTATTTCGATATTTCTCAAGATAATAACAAAACAAACACATTATTCGGCTATCAAGAAGATAACCTTGGGGAGGATTCTCGGGTACAGCCCAGTTGGGGGCATATTCATGATGCAACGAACACTCCTGTAGATGGATTGCAAATGACCTCGATCGATGACGATCCTATTCTTAAACCATTGCTTCATCAACCTCTACCAGTGCGAGATGGCATACGCATCGATAATTTTGGTGTAACGGTTGATAACAGTAAATTCGATTGTTCTTATGTACCAATTGGACATCGCTTTACTTTAGATTTGACTTTTTGGGACAAAGATCACTCAGATGAATGGGATACCCTGCTCAGCCTTTTCTACTCGCCCTTTTTCTGCCTCGGATCAAGAACAAGAGCTGGCTTCGGTGCTTTTAATGTTGAAAGTATTCGAGTTGCTGAGTTTGATCTCAAAAAGAATGAAGATTTGGAAAGGTACAGTATGATATCCTCTAAACTTTCTGAGAACAATCCTGAGTTAAAAGAAATAGAACACGAGAAAAAAGATGATTTTAAAAATAGACATAACAGTGCTTATGCGATAATCCACCTTGCCCTAACACCCGAAGACGGAGGCTACCGTTTTGGTTCAGGAAAATTTTCATTAGGTAACCATGCGGCTAAAACTGCTGATCAACTACCATTGAGTGAGCAAAAAATAGTCTGGGAGAATGATTACGGCGAAATATCTGAAAACAGATTTGTTGTTATTCCTGCAAGCAGCGTCAAAGGAGCGATAAGTCATCGGGTTGCGTTCCATTACAATCGCCTTATTGAAAATTTTGTCACAACAGATCTTGACAGGAGTGACCTCAAAGACCCTCAAGAGAACCCGGGAGTAATCGCGTTGTTCGGTTATGCAAAAGGCAATGATGAGGGCCAGGCTGGTCTGTTATGGTGGAAAGAAGAGTATCTCAACCTCCCTAAAATTAAGACACACTACCACAACCATATTGATAGTTTTACCGCAGGTGTACGCAAAGGGATGTTATTCACCGAAGAAATTGTCCACGATGGGGACTACACCCTCACCATTAAGATAAAAACACCAGCAGATATTAACCAGAATACACTTGAAGCTCTTAGGATGAGTTTTGATGATTTAGCAGAAGGCCGTTTGGCATTAGGTGCCAGCGGTAGAGGACATGGATATTTTTCAGGAGAATTGACTTGGCCGGACATATAACAAACCAGCGTTTAAAATGAGCAATGAAGAGAATATCATTGACGCGTTCAACAAGGTGGCCAGCAAAAGCAATATGGCCTCTAATCTTGCGATTGCCTACCTCAACATAAAGAGTGAGCTGTTTACAGATCATGCTAAGCTCAAGGAAAGAACCTGTGGTTATAAGGCTTCTTCCGGATGGCTCACTCTTCAGTCCAGAAATATGTTACTTGATGAATGGCTGGAGAACAAAAATGACTATGGTTTTATTTTGTCGGGAGAGTTCACTGATAGCCTTAGTAGCAGCCTTCATATTCGCCAGTCACGAGATGGATGGACAGTGACTGAAATGAAGGACGAAGAAGATGGTAATGATATTTTACTTGTTGAAACCATAAAATTGGCTTCGAATATCGCAAATCAATATTTAAGCTATAAAGTGTATTGGAAACAAACCAATGGACTTGGCTATCGAGCAACATTCTCACGATTCACAGGATTTACAACAGGAGCATAACCTATGACTGTCCATGCACCCTTCAATTTTGTACCCTTGTCTTCTTGGGTACTTTACCCTGAGTGGAGTAATCGGGTCTCCCATGACCTTCCATTACAAGAAGGACTATGCGGAACAATAGGTTTTGAACTGACAGCACATACGCCGATTTTGGTTGGTGATGAAAATATAAAAGCTACCGCTCAAGTTCCTGGAGAAGTCTCCTTTTTTAAGTTACCTGACGGCAGATATGCTATTCCAGGCAGCTCGCTCAAGGGCATGATAAAAAATGTACTGTCGATTGCTACTTTTTCAAGAATGAAAGCGGTTGACGATCAAAAATTCTCTGTAAGGGATTTGCATAATCGTGATCTCTATGGTAAACATATGACTGAGCCTATACACGGAGGTTTTCGATCGAAAGTTCTTGCTGGTTGGCTGAAATTTGAGAACGGGCTTTGGCATTTATTTGAAGCTGAATATGCTCGAATTGAGCAATCTACAATTCGCTCTATTATACCATTGTTTAATTTTCTCCCTCGCACCCCCCCTTTGTCTCGTGATACACCTGCTGCAATTAAATATGATGTCAGTAGGAGAAGTTTAACATTTCAAGAAGTTCAGTATACAGACAGCGGATCTATACCGCATCAACATAATAATAAAAGTCTTATCTATAATAAGGTAACAAGTCTTGGTGCTGGAAAAACCGGATATTTAGTCATAACAGGTCAGCCCAGCACACAAAAACATATGGAATTTGTTTTCACAAGGCCGGGGCAACCCGTTGACTTATCGGAGGGTGTGATAAATGATTTTCTTTCGATTCATAGTGAGACTGAAGAATGGGAATACCTAAATCATAACAGCCCTTTTCTTCCTGCGTTTGGGATCCCCGTATTTTATATAAAAGAAAATAATAATGTACGTGCGATGGGGTTGGCACAGATGTTTAAACTGGCATATAAGCATAGCGTCCATGACTTAATATCCAATAGCTATAATAATTTAGACAACAATAAAAAGGATTTTGTAGAGACATTATATGGTTGTATAGGTGAAACTCAAACCGAATCCTTAAAAGGTCGCGTCAGTTTTGACAATGCCGTTTGCACTTCGAATACGGTAACCCCGATAAGGGTTGGTCCAACGGTATTAAACAGCCCTAAAGCAAGTTACTACCCAATTTACATCAAACAGGAAGATAATGGGGACCCTTATACAACCTATATGGATGATAACGCAGAAATACAAGGACAGAAGCGTTATCCAGCCCGGAATAATTTAAATATTTCACCTATTTCCCCTATCGCACAAAACAACACGAATATTCAAGTCAATTTATATCCACTTCCCGCAAACACTACTTTTAAAGGGAAATTACGATTCCATAATCTCATGCCTGAGGAGTTAGGAGCAATTATATGGGCATTAGAGTGGGGTGGAAATGAATTGCTACGGCATTCTCTCGGAATGGGAAAACCATTTGGATTAGGTCAGGTAAGTATTTTTATTACAAGAGAATCTATTGATGTTATTCATAATAATATTCCCAAAGATAGAGATAAGGAAGTAATAAAAAACTACGATATTCTAAAAGATTGTGTTGATAAGTTTAAACTTTATATGGAGCAACAATCCTCCAAAGCACTGTCAGCTCATACAATAATCAACGCTTCACATCCCAACATAGCCGCGAGTACTGATTTTCAAGATGAGCTTGCTATATTGAAACAAAAACTTTTCCAAGCTGAACCAGAATTTATAGGGAACCTCTAAAAAGTCTTTTTTGATACATGTTGAAAATGAGTATCAGCAAAATACTATTCCACAATAGTATCAATAACATTGCTCTTTGACATATTTTTGATGTCGAAATACCTTGTTT
>CAILXE010000125.1 GCA_903838095.1 uncultured Chlorobiaceae bacterium | reverse complement strand
GATCTTTATGAACGGTAATCCTTAACTCTGACAACTGTCATCAACTGCAACTAAGGAGATGGGGACAGGGATTCCGTAGATTCAGTAATTGTTTTTTCTACTCAGTGCGAATCGTAATAAACACAATTCACTTTAGACGATAAACCTCGACACCACCCTATAAGAACTTCAATTAAGAATAATGTCCTCATCAAATTACTTGCAATTCCCCATTATGAGGAGTAAAAATGCAGATCGATGATTATATGAAAAACATATGACGAGAAAGGAACACCACTGAATGCTATGAATGGTTTCCTTTGCCGATTGTGTTCGTGCAGGTGATCGCAATTCATGAACATAAATGATGCCAAACATCAACCATCTTCTATTGAGCGCATCAGGCGCCGCTTTATTGGCGCGCCGCGTGACATCAACGAACCTTCCCTTTTTCACAAAATTTCCCTGATTCCGCTTCTGGCATGGATCGGCTTGGGTGCTGACGGTTTATCATCATCTTCCTATGGACCGGAAGAAGCATTCAAAGCTCTGGGATCACATACTTATCTGGCAATCTTTATTGCCATTGCCACGGCGCTGACAGTGTTTATTATTGCCTACGCTTATTCCCGCATCATTGAACGCTTTCCAGGTGGCGGAGGAGGATATATGGTCGCCACCCACACTATCAGCAGCAGAGCAGGTGTAGTTGCCGGATCGGCCCTTCTTGTCGACTATATTCTAACGATAACCGTTTCTCTGGCTTCCTGCGGGGATGCCTTATTCAGCTACATAAATCCCGCTTTTTTGCCATACAAGATGACTTTCGTCGCTTGCTTGATTATCCTGCTGGTAATTTTAAATCTTCGAGGGATTAAGGAATCCATCACCTTTCTCGCTCCTATTTTCATCATATTTGTTATTACTCACATTCTTCTCATTGGCTATGGACTGGGGACCCATATTGGCGAGATCGGACCGGTTTTGGAAAAATATCGCGGGAGTATTAATTCAGATCTCTCGACAATTGGTTTTGTGGGGATCTTGGCGATTTTTTTGCGGGCGTTCTCCATGGGCGGTGGAACATACACGGGAATAGAGGCCGTATCAAATGCCATGAATGTCATGCGCGAGCCAAAGGTGCAGACAGGTAAGCGCACCATGGTATATCTGGCTGTGTCACTTGCCGTCACCGCCTCCGGCCTTCTTTTTTGTTATGCTTTGTTTTCCATTACACCTGTAGAGGGCAGAACCCTGAATGCCATCCTGGCAGACAGGACTTTCAGTGGCTGGTATATGGGCGGCACCCTGGCTCTTATTACCATTCTTTCCGAAGGAGCGCTGCTCATTGTCGGTGCTCAATCCGGTTTTGCTGGCGGCCCCAGCGTTATGGCCAACATGGCCGTTGATTCCTGGCTTCCCCGGCGGTTTTCTGCCCTTTCCGAACGCCTCACCATGCAAAACGGTGTTCTGCTCATGGGAGCGGCTTCCCTGGCCGTGCTTTTCTATACTCATGGTTCAGTATCAGCCCTGGTTGTTATGTATTCAATCAACGTTTTTCTCACTTTCTCACTGTCTCAATTCGGTATGGCGAAGTTTTTTTTCCAGAACCGACATGAGGATAGTAATTGGGCAAGACACATTGTTATTCACATTATCGGGTTGATTCTTTGTCTGACCATCTTGATTATCACAGTTTATGAGAAGTTCAGTGAAGGGGGCTGGGTAACCCTGCTCATTACTTTCGCTTTGATTGTCCTATGCTATCTGATTCGGGGACATTACCTGAAAGTGCGCAAAGGCGTGCGTCAACTTGAGGAAATTCTGTCTTCAATTCCATCCGGACAAGCACCTAATGAAGAACCACTTAATACGAAAGAAAGGACAGCCATTATTCTAGTGAGCGGGTATAACGGTTTCGGTCTTCATTCATGGCTTTCCGTTTTTAAGGAATTCCCCAAGCTCTATCGTAATTTTATCTTTTTATCTGTTGCAGAGATTGATTCCGGCGCCTTTAAGGGTGCATCGGAGATTGATGCCCTAAAATCGTCGATTACGGAGCAACTTGCCAAATATGTTAGATTAGCCCGTTCCTATGGCTATGCAGCTGGTTATCGTATGGGTGTTGGAACAGATGTTATAGAAACAGCGACCAACCTCTGCCAGAGTATCGTTCAGGAATTTCCCAAATCGTCAGTTTTTACTGGGAAGCTCGTCTTCCGCCAGGAGAATCCTTTCCAGCGGATTCTCCACAACGAGACGGCCTTCGCCATCCAGAGAAGGCTTCAGTGGGAAGGCATTACAACTGTGATTTTACCAATTCGGGTGAATATCTGATTTTAGTTCCAAACCAAATAGGAGGAAAAGTATGAGCAATGTAAAAATAGAAAAAATAAGGCAATTACTGATCATTCTGGCAATGTTGATCCTTACCACAGTCCTCAATATCTTTTTAGAACATTTCATTCAGCCGTCTTCTTTGGTTTTTGTTTTCCTTGTTCCCGCGATTGCAGGTGCAATCTATTTTGGAACATGGGCTTCAGTATTTTCTTTTGTCGCCGGTTTCCTTATATTCGATTTTTGCTTCGTCGAACCCTATTATTCACTTCATATTTCCAAGCCCCAAGACATCTATAATGTTACCGTCTATTTTACGGTTGCCACTCTTATTACCTATCTCATCAACCTTGTTCGCCGCCAGAATACATTTCTGAGAGACAGGTTGGATCGTGTTTCACTCATTGAAGATATGAGCAGAGATTTTCTTCTGCTTACCCCTATTTCCAACCAAAATCATACAGAATCTCTACGAATAATGGTATTCAGTCAATTGGGACAACTTGCTTTAAAATATACAAAAACGATTTTGGATGTACCGGCTATCATCTTTTTCCGGGAAGAAGATGGCAGTCTTAAGGTTTGGGCAAAAAGCAGTGTTGACCTTGAAATTGCTAAACAGGAAAGTGATGCTGCGACTTGGACATTTAACAATGGTGAGGTCTCTGGTGCGGGCACATACACTAATTCAGATGCGCGCTTCTACTTTATTCCTATGAAATCATTTGAGGAGATTATTGGTGTACTTGGTGTCTCATATAATTCCAAAGATCTTTTCCCGGAACAGCGCCGTCTTTTGGGAACCATATCTAATTTGACAACAATAGTTGCAACACGGTGGATGAACCTCGAATTCAAACCTGACTGATGATTAATACGGTGGATCAGCAATTGTTTTTTACTTTTATCTTCCTTGTAACAAAGCATCCGGCGATTTTCGTGACTATACATCCTTTCAGATGGTATTCAATGCTTTTTTTTCGGTTTAATTTTTGCTGACTTGTAGATGGAGACAGTAATTCCGTTTATCAATGACCCGGCTATCCTTCACTTCTTCGGCTTAACAACTGACCTCTGTTATCTATTGACATACAAGGCTGCATTGCCTATACTTAAATTGATTGCAAAGGAGAAAATAAACGATGAGCAGAAAAATATCAGGTTTG
>CAILXE010000124.1 GCA_903838095.1 uncultured Chlorobiaceae bacterium | reverse complement strand
GACCGGGATGGTTAAGAACATCCTCGCTTAACGACAGGGCAAGAAAAACCGCCCGTCAGGACATGCCTGATTCGGACGGTTGTTATTGATTGAGTATAGTCCCTGCCACCTTCGCTCTTTAGCACCGCATCCCTCCAATAGAATCACATGATGTCTCTAATTTACTACTCGTATGTACCGGTAAAGTCAATGAATAATCCGCTGGCTGGTACGATGTTAAAGAAAGTAACATTATTGAAATAATTAACAAAAAAAGGGTCAGTCACCGTTGCGGGTGCTGACCCTTTTACTGCCACTGCCTAGTACCCTGTCCAGCCTAAATCTTCGGTACGTATCCCAAGGAGCATGATCTGAAAGCAGTAGACATTTGTACGCTCAGGAAATATATTGTTGTCAAAAATCTCCACGGGGGTGGCAACAATGTCTGTCAGGTATCGTGTAACACTCACTCCAGAAGAACGGGACTACCTTGAGGATCTAACCAAGCGTGGCAAGCACAGCGTTCAGAAGATTACCCATGCAAGAGCACTGTTGTTATGTGACACTTCAGACGAAAAGATTACTCGAACAGTGGAGTCAGTAGCCGTGACTGTCGGTGTAAGTTCTCGTACTATCGAGCATTTAAAAAAACGGTTTGTCGAAGAAGGCGTAGACTCAGCACTTACCCGCAAGCCCGCCAGCAAGCCCCCTCGCGAGATCCGCTTTGATGGTGTTTTCGAGGCCAAATTGATAGCTCTGGCATGTACCAGCGCCCCTGAGGGGAGATGCCGCTGGACGGTACGACTCCTTGCCGACAAAGCAGTTGAACTCCACTATACGGAATCGATCTCAAAGTCGTCGGTGGGCACCATTCTAAAAAAAACATTCTGAAGCCTCACCTGAGCAAATATTGGAAGATACCACCGGATCACAACCCTCAATTTGTGGCGAATATGGAAGATGTTCTGGATGTTTACCAGCGACCCTATGACGCAGCTTTTCCCGTCGTGTGCATGGATGAATCGCCCAAACAGCTTATTGGGGAGGTGGTTCCCCCCCTATCGGCCACACCTGGATCTGTTGAGAAGCGTGACGCCGAATATGTTCGTAACGGCACTATCGAAATATTCATGGAAGTCGAACCTCTTGCCGGCAAACGACACGTTGCGGTAACCGAACGTCGCACCAAGATTGATTGGGCGCAGCAAATCAAGGAAATGCTGGATGTTCGTTATCCGGATGCGACCAAGGTTGTTTTGGTTATGGACAACCTGAACACCCATACAACTGGATCACTTTATGAGGCGTTCCCGCCAGAGGAAGCAAGACGTTTAGCGAAACGCCTGGAGATTCATTTCACCCCAAAGCATGGCAGTTGGCTGAATATGGCCGAGATTGAGCTCAGCGTCTTACAAGGGCAGTGCCTCAACCGCCGAATCCCGGACATCGAGACCATACGAAGCGAAGTCGACGCTTGGCAAACTGCCAGAAACAACCAAAGTAAAAATATTGACTGGCAGTTCACAACTGCCGATGCGCGGACCAAACTGAAGAGGCTGTATCCGAAATTTTAAGCCGGACAGGGTACTAGTCCTTGTCGGAACTTTTCCACACCGTGGCGTATGCTGGTCATGACCTCGGCGGTGACGTCATCGTTGAGCCCGTTACCGCCATCAACCGGGGCGATCCGCATGGCATCACGAAGCTGATCGAAGATTATTGACCGCCATTTGAGTTCTTCAACCTTTAGCCGAAGCTCCACGTCATTGGCCATAAGCGCGACCAATTTTGCAAATTTGCAGAAGAGTTTATTGCCGTCACCGAAGCGATGAACCAATCCTGGCAAAAGACGGTCAAGCTCCAGTATCCGTTCAGCAAATATAAGCAAAGGGCGGTCGAAAGGAAAGCCATAGCCATCACCTTCGTGCTTGCCCTGCAATGCCCACAGAGCCAGGAGATAGATTGCCGTAGTAGGTTCAATATCATGATGCTCTCCGGATTTGAGAGCCTTTGCCATAAGAGCACATTGAGCACGTTGTTGCCTTGGCTCGAACTCGGCCCGCACCTCCCGTACCAGTGCGCTTAATTGCGTACTGGCAGAATGCTTGCGCAGGCGCTGACGCAACTCGCCGTACGCTGGCCCAAGGAGATCCTTACCGATATCTCGTAAGAATTGAAAATGACAAACGAAATCTGGCGTACCGGGAAAGACGTCTGATACCGCTTTGCAGATACCTTTGCCCATGTCATGGACGCTGGCCGTGGGGGTACCATAGCTTATCTTGAGCTTTCGCAAGAAATTTGCGATATCGGCACTGTCCTCACTTGAAATCTTCACATTGGCCAGCACAAACTTACTCATGCTGTCCATGCTGGTCATAAGTACCGGGGCGTCACCGTCGTGAGTTGCGTCAAGATGAAGGACGTATCCTCCGGCCAGGTTCATTGCCTGGCGAATCCGTGGGGTCGCTTGGCTATGGGCTATAGCCAGAAACAGTATGAACTTGCGACCGAGGTAGCCGATTTCTGAGGTGCTGAGGCGGACATTGCGGACCAAAAGCTCGATGCGTACTTCATCAATGGTGCGATGTCGCCGGAAAAGGGCCTGCCCCACGAAGACCAAGATATCATAGGCGACAGTGCACCGCGACTGAACAAGCTGGAGCAGAGCATCCGAGCGAAAGGATTTGGAGCACGAAGGACACGCATACACCGTCTCATGGGCAAGAAAAGGACCTGTCAGACTCAACACGGTTTTTCGCCGTGTTTTTTTAACTCCAAGTCGTCCACCGCAGGGGCAGACATCCTGTTCCGGAAGAAAACGGATGGTCGGCGTTTGCGGGAACAATGCCGCAGGCAATGTCTCCTGTGACAAGAGCGCAAGGCTTTCCCTAAGGGCACGGAGTGCATCCATACCTACATTTGCAGAGTTTTTTTTACCCCTAATCGGATAAAGAGCGTTTCAATCTGCGCCGCACTAACGGCGACCTTTTTGCTTTTAGATATTACTTTAGCCAACTGGACAAAGCTCGACCCGAGGTTGTTGATAAACTCCACCAGAACCAACACCGCGATTTCCGCCGGAAGTTGGACCTCGGACACTGTGGCCGCCTTGCGCTGAATAGTTGTAATATCTGCATCTTTGGCAATGTAGATGTTTGCACGTCCCCTTTTGCAACGTTGGAGCTTACCGTCTCTGATGAGTCTAACGAGTACAGAATGACAACGGCAACGAAGTTTTTTGCCGAGTTCTTCAGCAGTTATGCCTTCCGAGCTATTACAGGCCAACTCCACCAAAGTATCAGTCATACTGCCTGCGTGAGAGAACCCGATGTCGTCGTAGAACCATAGACCATCGCCGTCGAATAGGGGAATTGATCGAAGCGTATACCATCCACCGTTGTGGGTAAAACTCCGGTAATAGCCGACTGAGGAAAGAAATCGCTGAACGGACCTGGTGGAATAGCCCAGTTTCTCTGCAAGCGACTCGATCCTCCAACATGACTGTTTCTCAAAAATAGGAGAAAGGTGTTGGTCAATATTGATCATGGCAGCCTCATGTCGTAGTATAGCACTATACGTTAAAATATAGGGTTTAATGCTATACTACGACATGAAAGAGTGAAACGTCAAGCGGTTGGTGTAATTGGCAAAACTGAAATTGATGTCAGAAATAATTGAAATATCTGATAGTTAGGCATTGTTGGTAATTAGCAATGTCTTGCAATCATTTTGATTAATGAGAGTTAGCCGAGGAGGTGTGGCGGGGTATAGCAAATCCGTTTGATAACTACTCGAATTTATTGGCCCAACTGAATATTGTGGTAATAGAAGTAAACCATCAGGCCTGGGCTAAAGCGCTGTTCGATCTCCTCATCGACATGAACGATAAACGCAATGAGCAGATGCAGGTAGCGGCGTGCTTACCTGAAGAGTGTCTGGTGGCATGGCATCAGAAGTACCAGGCGATCCTGAGCGAAGGACAGAAGGCTAATCCTCCCCTGATCCCGGAACCTGATGCTCCGAAAAAACGGGGCCGCAAAAAACAGACCAAGACTCAGAATTTGCTGGATCGCCTGGTTCTTCATGAACAGTCGGTGCTGGCGTTTCTCCACGATTTCAGAATCCCCTTCACCAACAATCAGTCAGAGCAAGACGGCCGCATGATGAAAGTGAAACAGAAAGTCTCTGGTTGTTTCAGAACTCTCGAAGGCGCGGAACGTTTTGCCAGGATTCGCAGTTATATCTCCACCGTACGCAAGCAGGGCCGGTCAATTTTTGAGGAACTCAAGGCGGCCATGCGCGGGAATCCTTTCATTCCGGAAGCACCTCCGTCAGGGTAGGCCCCCCCCACCTAACGCTCGATATCCTCACCACTACAATTGATTCCGTTCGATCAAATTCGGATTCGTGCGCTCAATTGCCGACTGATTGGATATCCGCGACATATCGGCAACCTACTCTGGTTGCGCCCCTCCTGAGCAGTTACAACCATTGAAACTATAGGGGCTCTCCTTGCTGACATCGCCAGCATCGGTTTCGTCGGGCAAACCTGCGTTTCAACCAACCAGAGCAGTCCCAATAACCAGTTGTCGTAGGAAGAAACGTGCAAACAGAGCCGGCAGAAGTCCCATCCGACGAGCAAACCCGCCGCCTCCACCACGCCAACCGCCTTTACGCCGTCCTGAGCGCCGTCAACCGGACCATCACCCGCAAGCCGGGGCGGCCGGATATGCTTCAAAATATCTGCCGGATTCTGGTGGAGACCGGCGGCTTTCGGCTCGCGTGGTTCGGCACTCCCGATGTCGCAGGATGGGTGATCCCCGAAGTGTCGTACGGCGATCCCTCTGACTACCTCGACGACATTCTAGTCTCTCTATACGACATTCCTGAGGGGCGCGGACCCACCGGCACTGCCATCCGTGAACGCCGTCCTTTCATCTGTAACAACATCCCTGCCAACGCCGATATGCGCCCCTGGCGAGATACTGCCCTGAAACATGGCCTCTACTCATCGGCCGGGTTCCCGGTGGAGATGCCCAACGGTGAAATCACCAGCCTAACGGTCTATTCTACGGAGTGTGATTTTTTTTCTACAGCAGAAGAACGCCTTCTCGAAGAAATATGTACCGACATCGGTTATGCCCTGGCATTCTCGGTGACTGAAGCGGTACTGGAGCGGGAACGGAGGCTGCTCAAGACTCTGGTGGGGGCCATTCCCGATCTGATCGAGCACACAAGCCAGGACGGCAGTTGCCTTTTCAGCAATTCGGCGTTAGAACGCTTCCATGGTGTTCCTGAGCCCGAGATTATTGGCCTGATGGATCACGTTATCACCGAACGCAAACTGGCAGAGGCTTACCGCGAAATGGGACGGGAAGTCCTGCAGATCCTGAATGAACCAGACGAACTCTCGCTCATGATCCAGAATGTTCTCGAAGCGTTGACGGTACGCACCGGATTCGATGCGGTAGGCATTCGCCTGCAGGACGGGGAGGATTTTCCGTATTTTTACCAGAAAGGGTTGACCGCTGATTTTCTGCAAAAGGAAACATCCCTGATCGAACGTGCCGCTGATGGCGGAGTGTGCCGGGACAAGTCCGGCAACGTCAGCCTGGAATGTATGTGTGGGCTGGTTCTTTCCGGCAGGACCGATCCGGCCAACCCGTATTTCACGCCGGGTGGAAGCTTCTGGACCAACGATTCGTTCCCGCTGCTGGTGATCCCCCCGGCCGATGATCCCCGGCTTAACCCCCGCAACCAATGCATCCATCAAGGTTATGCCTCCGTGGCCCTGGTGCCCATTCGTAACAAGGGGAGGATAGTCGGGTTGCTCCAGTTCAACGACCGGCGTCAGGGACGATTTACCCCAGCCAGAGTTGAACTCCTGGAAGGAATTGCTGCGCATCTTGGCGGGGCATTG
>CAILXE010000123.1 GCA_903838095.1 uncultured Chlorobiaceae bacterium | reverse complement strand
CCTGAAATAATGCCTTAAATCTGATGTTATTGATATCCATGTCCCTCACAGTAAAAAAGCCCCAAAACCGGACAGTGCTTCGAGATTATTGTGTAAATTGATAAGCTGCCCCCTATCAGACAATAATACCAATATAACAATTCTCTATCTCGTTATACCATTGGGGATAAAATCACTCCATCATGGATCATCGAGAGTATAAAAATCATTACCTTTATAAACAGTCTTTTTTTCAATGTATCAAGAGTGCGGTAAATATGAAGAACAGCGCGCGTCACGATTTTTATGAAGGGTGTCGAACAAGAGCCATGATGCTTGCTCTTGAAGAAGATCGCTATACCGGGGATATTACCACTCAGGCAACCATAGATCCGCAGCAGGAGGGGAGCGCGGTTATGAAGGCCAAGGAGGATGGCGTTCTGGGTGGGATAAACGTGGCCGCAATGGTTTTTGCTGCTTGCGATCCTGCTCTCATCGTTTTGCCGCATCGCAGGGATGGTGACGTTCTTCGATGTGGGGATATGATTCTTGAAGTCAAAGGAAAGCTGGCCCCTCTTCTCATCGGTGAACGCACGGCTCTGAATTTTATGCAGCGCATGTCGGGGATAGCGACCAAAACAAGGAGCTACGTTGATATCATAAGCCATACCAGTGTAAAAATTCTTGATACACGGAAAACAGCCCCGGGTTTACGCTATTTCGACAAGGAGGCCGTCAGAATAGGCGGTGGGGTAAATCATCGTTTTGGCCTGTTTGATATGATTCTCATCAAGGATAACCATATCGATGCCTCTGGAGGAATTGCTGCTGCGATTCGTCGTGCACAGATCTATCGAGAACAGCAAAATCTCGATGTCAAAATTGAAACCGAGGTTCGTTCGATGGAGGAGTTAAGCAAGGCACTGGTATGCCTGCCGGATATTATTCTGCTCGACAATTTTACTCCTCGGCTGCTGACGGAGGCTGTTGAATATGTCAGGAGCGTATCCAGCACTATTCTGCTTGAAGCTTCAGGAAATATTGGCATGCACAATGTTCTGGAAGTGGCCGAAACAGGGGTTGATTATATTTCAATTGGTGAGCTGACGCACAGTGTCAAGTCTCTTGATCTCTCCTTGAAGATAGCACTTGCCTAAAGGGGAGGACTATGGAAATTGGAGTTGATATTGTTGATCTGGACCGGATTGAAAAAATCTACAGCCGTTACGGCAGGAAGTTTCTTCAACGGTTTCTTTCTGACGAAGAGATTGAAATCTGCTTGCGAAAACCCCAGATAATTGCAAGTATTGCCGGACGATTTGCAGCAAAAGAGGCGGTCGTCAAGGCACTTGGGACTGGATTTACAGCGGGAGTGCACTGGAAAAGCTTTGCAATACTGAATGACGCAAAAGGTCGCCCTTATGTGCGACCAGCCGATGGACAACATTTCCCATCAGAACGCTCCATTAAGCTTTCGATTACTCACGATCGTCATGCTGCAGTTGCGACCGTGCTGATTGAGGGGGAGTGATGGGTAAAAAAAAAGCAGGAGTGTCATGAACAACTCCTGCTTTTGTCTGCTTTGTGATGTTCGAAACATCAATTTTTCTGAACCGGCAGAGACTTCTCTTCTTCAGTGATGGTCACCTTCGATTTAATAACATCGTAGATCTTCTCTTTGATGATGGTGTCGGTAACGTAATCTCTGAATTCGGCTGACTTATAGCTGTTCAGGAGATCCTCTGCATTCACTGCTTCGTTATTTCCCGCCTCTTTTTCCGCGTAAGCCTTGATGTCTTCATCTGATACTGAAAGCTCAGCAAGTTCGGCAATTTTCTGGCTGATGAGCAGCCATTGAGCATGTTTTTCAGCATTTGGTCTCATGGCAAGACGGAACTGATTCTCATCCAGCTCTT
>CAILXE010000122.1 GCA_903838095.1 uncultured Chlorobiaceae bacterium | reverse complement strand
ATAACTAATTTAATTGCCCATTCCATATCCGACATTTCTTGTGGTTTAAACCCATGATATTCTAAAAGGAAATCGCCCCATAATATGTAATCGTTGGAGACTAACTTATTAGCCTCCTCTATAGCTTTTTTATGACTGCACTCCCTGTTTTAAGCACAACATCAAGTTGCTTTCCACATGCCAGAAAATATTCATCATTAGTCCTGATCTCCTCATCACCACCTAACCAGCAATTATTGATAATTATCTCGTTGAATTTGATAGGATCTAACCCTCCTTCAACTGAGGCACAACCCAATATCTTTCTATCAGCATGCTTCAGATAACATTTTTTTGTTTCCTTATCTGGCACTTCAACGGTTAATTCGTAAACCGAACCAAACGGGGCTGTTTTCTTCCATTCGGCTATTTGTTCTGGGGTTGCCTGTCCCGAAATTGTAATGTTTTTTGTTTCCATCTTAATTAATCTTAAATTTCAAACCCCGACCCGGACTAAAAGTACCGTGCCGGGGTTCTGTTTACTAAAAAGGTTTTGTAGCGGGGGTGGGACTCGAACCCACGACCCCCAGGTTATGAGTCTGGCATTCTAACCGACTGAATTACCCCGCACTCTTGTTTTTATATTTATCAATCTGAAACTCTGATTTTGTATTCTGACTGCCTGTCGACGGTCTGAACATACTGTTACTGTATTCAGCAACCGGTCTGACTGGTTGCTCATTTGGTTTGTTGTCCTGGATACTCATAATAAAATTTATTTTTGATTAAAAAATCGTAAATCGTACTTCGTAAACTATTAGGCTCCTTTTTTAACTCCTAATGAGAGAAATGGGAGATCATGCTGAGCGAACTTGTCACCTTGCTTCATCCCTTTGGGCACTTTTGAAAACATCAACGGGCCAATAATGTCGGTATGGATCATCCCCATTTTTAAATAACTAACCGAAATTGTATACGGCTGCCCAAGTATTGATTTTGTAGGAGAAGCCTGCTCAAGTGCAGTAATGGCACTCTCAAGTAATGATAATGTTCCGGGATACTCCTTATTGCCAGCCATAATGTCAAGAGGCTCGTTTCCGGCACCTCTTAAATATTCCAGTTCCTGACCTTCTTCATATTCAATGCCCCTGAGTCCGGTTATAGGTGTGGTTCCAATAAGCAATATTAAATCGCTCCAGGAATAATCTCTTGATCTGAACATCGTTTTATTGTGTTTTAAAGATTAGCAAATCCAATTGTCACTTGAATATCTTCAGCAATATCAATCACGCCAAGTGTAAGCGTAATCTCAATTTTATTGTTTCCGGATGGTTCCGGTTCAACAAAAATTTCAGCCCTGGTAATATTACCCTCAGAGGTCATTAAACCGTCGATTTGTGTTTGCAGTACGCCCTGAAATGCTTTTGCAACAGCAGGATCAATCTTACCGGCAACCTTCCTGATCTCGTCGTTAATCTCGTTGGTGTAGGTATCATAAGCAATGCGAACAGCCTTATTGATTACCCTTCTCCTCATAATAGAGTTAAAGTCGTCAGTATCAGCAGCAGCTAATGGTCCGGCAGAAAAATAAAAGCCCGATCGTCCCCTGAAATTGCGGATGGTTATATAACCTTTGTCATGAATGCTTTCAATATCATCCTCGTTGATTACCTCCCCATCGCTGGTATATGCTGCACCAATAGGAAGAGCTCCGCTTTTAACCCTGCCCGGTGATCGTTGTACAGGATCCTCAGCACACTTGCCTAAAATAAGCCCGATTGAGGCTGATTTGTCAGTATCGCTTGTGCCACAAATTGGAATACCTACATAGTTGTAATCGCAGGTTTTAAGGTCGAGCAGATCATCAGGATCACCCTGGTAATCTCTTCCTTCAATAAGTACAACAACCGGAATGCCTAAAGCTTCCAAATCCTTACATAAAGACTGTGCTTTAATAGCAGCAGCTTTAACATCGTCATCAAGCCCGGCTACATAGGTAGCGGCATAACCTACATCAGGAACCCTGCAAATGCCAACTACCTTAACGGCATAATTGCTTTGTTTAATCAGATTAAGCAAATAAGGAACTAAATTAGCCTTATCGCATATATCCTCCATTACAACCGTGTTAGGAACCGGCATAATCCATACTTCAGCATTGCCTCGTATGTCGTAAATTTCCTTCATTTGCCTGTATGCGGTTGCGTTATATGCAGCATCCAGTCCGTCTGCTACAATAGCTGTAAGGCTCTTGTATCGCTTGGCTTCGCCCAGGGTCATTCCTGAAGGAGCTAATGCTTCACATGCCAATGCAGCACCAACTATATTGTCGCCGGTAGCCAGCAACCCACCAAGGTTGCCTCCGCTTATGATAATTGTAATTTTTGGAAGTGACATTCTAATTTATATTGCGTGAGTCCGACAACCTGCCGTCTCAACAGGTTATCAATTATTTTTCTTCAGTAGCTGCTTCTGTATTCTTTTCTTCAGTACCGGCTTCTGTATTCTGAACTTCTGTATTCTTTTCTTCAGTCCCCTGAGTCCCACTTGTCCCTTCTTCCTTCTGATCTTCCTTTTCAACCTCATTTTCCAGCAACAACTTTCTTGTATCAGTCAAAATAGCTATCAGGCTGTCTTTTTTGTTGTTGACTGGTTTTAATTGAAGCAAATCAACTAAAGCTTTCATTGCAGGATAATCCATTTTGTCGATCTCAGTTTTTTTCAGATATCCAATTGCTTCATCTGAGGTGGTGATGACTTCTGGCTTCTGACTTCTGTCTTCTTTTTTCCCACAGACTTCTTTCCTGGAGAAAACCTCAACCTTTATAGGTTTATTGCAGCAATGATTGTCGGCACTTACCTTTTTCAAAAATGGCATGCCATCGGTTGTAACAAAGCATTCGTCAACATTGTGTGTTTCAAACACTCTTTTTGCAATTACCTTTAAATCTTCGAGTTCGAGTTTCATTATATAAATTTTTTAACGATTAGTAAAATTATGATTGCTCCCATGGCACCGATAATACACCAGCAATACCAGGGAATTTTATTTGTGGTAACAGTAACGGTTTTTACAGTTGTAGATGCCTTAATAAAAGCATCTTTATACATTTTTAACAACCTGTCTTTTGCTTCACAACTAAAGCTTAACCTATTAAAATCATCCTTCCAGATTTGCATTTCGGTATTACCGGAAGCATCTTTAATGATGATTGCCTTTCGCATTTCAGGAACACCGTTTATAATGTTTCCGGTAGGCACTAACTTAGCATTCTTGAGAGCGGAATCAAGTTCCTGTTGTGTATATGATACACCTACCTTGCCTCCCTTAATCGTTGTGTCTTGGACTGAGTGAGAACTTGAATCAAAGCTGCTGTTAACCTGCGGACAAGGGAATAACCGGTTGCACTTCTCCTGCGTAGTGCAACCGGCCGTAACCATCAAAACAACAACTAAAATGAAACAAAAAATCCTACCCATAAAAAAATTATACTTTATTACGATCCTGTCGGTTGAAATACGCATATATAACAAGTAACACAACTTCCATCACCTTGTCAGTTCCTATCGTTCCATGAATGGCGCAATAAGCAAATACAAAGGCTGTAACTATGGTAAAAATGAACCTACCGCTCGATATTTTTTCAACCAGGTATTTCATATTATTCCTTGTCTTTTAATTCAAGTTCCCTGACTCGTTCAGCAAGCTTGTTAATCCTGTTTTCATGCACCTTTGTGCAATCATTAACATTCTTAACAGAATCCTTCAGAATGGCATTGTCCTTGGTCAGGTTCTGAATCGAATCAATCAATTTATCAATCTTACTACCGATGCTTGCCATTCCTTCCGTGATGCTCTTTTTCCATTCCGTAAAGGCAAACCAAACAACCACAAACAGCCCTGCTACCAGGGCTGTCAGTATCCAAAAAATAAGTCGTTGTATTAAAGTGCCTTCCATAATGGTATTTTAGGCTACATCCTGAACGATTGCAATAACACCATCACCATCCTTATCGACCTTTCTTCCACCTGCCCTGATTAGCAAGGAGTAGATATCGCCGAAATATTGAGGATCTTTCAGTTTTTCGAAAATCTTCATATCACCAATGGCTCTTTCAACAGCATCCATCTGCCAGATAAGTATTCCATCACAATCGGTAGCTGCTACTGCTGCTGCATCGGTTGCCTTTACTACCGGTATTGCATCATCCATATAGGT
>CAILXE010000121.1 GCA_903838095.1 uncultured Chlorobiaceae bacterium | reverse complement strand
CAATTACTGTTGATGCTTATGGCGATCGAATTTTCAGGGGAAGCGTTCATGAAATTTCCAATTCAGCTATTGTCAAGTCTGCTGGAACCCAGGAAGAGGTGACCAATTTTTCGGTCAAAATCCGCATTTTCAACCACGAGCGCCTGCTGAAACCCGGCATGAGTGCAACTGCGGATATTGAATCGATTCGGGTAAAAAATGCCCTTGTTGTGCCTATTCAAAGTGTCACCGTCAGAGGTGGATCGGAGCCTGAAAAGAGCGACAAAAGCACGATAACCATTGCGACTAAAAGCAAGACTCCTGCCAGCCAGCAGGGTGTTTTTGTCGTCAAGTCAGGAAAAGCATGGTTCCGCCCTGTTTCAACAGGCACAACCGACAATACACATATTATTGTCACAGCAGGAGTAAAAAAAGGAGAAGAGGTTGTTTCAGGAAGCTACACCGCCATTACCAGCCAACTAAAAAATGGCAGTCTTGTCAAACAACAACAACAACAATAGCGCCGTGAAGCAGAACCATTTGGTCATTACCATGCAGTCGCTCTGTAAATTCTATGAAATGGGCGATCAGGTTGTTCGGGCGCTTGACTCTATCAACCTTGATTTCGGACTGAACGACTATACCGCAATCATGGGGCCATCCGGCAGTGGAAAATCGACGCTCATGAATATTATTGGCTGTCTGGATACGCCAACCTCCGGCATTTATGAACTGAATGGCCAGAATGTTGCGGAAATGGATGATGATGAGCTGGCTCGTATCAGAAACAAAGAGATCGGTTTTGTGTTTCAGACGTTCAACCTGCTTCCTCGCCTCAACTGCCTGCGTAATGTTGAACTGCCGCTTATCTATGCCGGAGTGGCACCTGAGGAACGTGAAGAGCGTGCTGCAGCGGCTCTTGTCAAGGTTGGGCTTGGTGACAGAATAACTCATAAGCCATCAGAGCTTTCCGGTGGCCAGATTCAGCGGGTTGCCATCGCAAGAGCGCTCATCAACAGACCCTCAATTATCCTTGCGGATGAACCTACCGGTAACCTTGATACCGCAACCAGCCGGGAGATCATGAATATTTTTGGTGCCCTCTCCGAAGCGGGGAATACCATCATCCTTATCACCCATGAAGAGGATATCGCCAGCTACACCCATCGCGTCATCCGTCTCCGTGACGGGAAAATCGAAAGCGACACTACGCAATGAGGCTGACCCGCAAACAATTCCGGTATGAAACGGCAGAGAGTCTCAAAATGGCTCTTTTTCAGATCAGGGCCAATAAAATCAGATCGTTTCTCACTGCGCTTGGGGTGATTATCGGCATTGTTGCCATTACGATGATGGGAACTGCCATCAACGGCATTGACAGAGGATTCGACAAAAGCCTTGCCATGCTTGGATACGATGTCATCTATGTCCAGAAATCTTCCTGGAGTACCATGGGACAGTGGTGGCGATACCGGAACCGTCCGGACCTTAAAACAGAGTATGCCGATCAGCTTAACAGGATTATTGCCGACAATCCCCGTTCGGAATTGAGCATCGTTGTCCCGCAGATGTCCACCTATCAGGCATCGGCAAAATACAGGGAGCGAAACCTTGAACAGGTCTTTTCGCTGGGGACTACCCATGACTACCTGCAAACCGCATCCGGTAATCTCTCTGCCGGTCGCTTCTTTACACCCGGAGAATCAGCCAGCAGCGCAATGGTCTGTGTCATCGGAGATGATATTGCTGTCGGTCTTTTTCCAAATGAACCGGCTATTGGAAAATCAATACAGATAAAAAACCGCAAGTTCAGGATTATCGGAATTTTCAGAAAACAGGGAAAGTTTCTGGGCCTCTTCAGCTTTGACAACCAGATCATCATGCCACTTGGGGCCTTTGAACGCGTTTATGGAAAAAATATGTTCATAACCATGAGAGTCAAAATCAGGAATCAGGGACATATTGAAGAGGCAAAAGAGGAACTGCTTGGATTGATGAGAAGAATTCGAAGAATTGCACCCGGCAAAGAGGAGGATTTTTCGATCAACGAACAAAAAGCCTTTAAAAGTCAGCTTGACCCAATAAAAAACGGCATTGCCATTGCCGGTATTTTCATAACAGGCATGTCACTCTTTGTTGGCGCTATCGGCATCATGAACATCACGTTTGTCAGTGTCAAGGAGCGCACAAGAGAAATCGGACTGCGCAAGGCACTTGGTGCCAGACGACAAACGATACTGCTTCAGTTTCTCATCGAATCGGTGATGATATGCCTTATCGGTGGGGTTACCGGGTTGGCTACCGCACTCTTTATCACCTTTGCCATTGGAAAAATTGTGCCGGATTTTCCGATACAGTTTTCACCTGATCTTGTTTTGGCAAGTCTTGCGGTTTCAGTTATTACCGGGATTGTCTCAGGCCTTGCGCCGGCTGTCAGCGCATCAAAACTCGATCCGGCCGACTCGCTGCGTTATGAATAGGAGGAGTGCTTATGCTGATGCGTGAAACCATCACCCAGGCGATTTATTCTCTCGCCGTCAACAAGCTCAGGTCATGGCTTACCATAATGGGCGTCGCTGTCGGGGTGTTTTCAATCATTGCGGTCATGACCGCCCTTGATGCCATTGACAAAAGTGTCGAGTCCGGCCTGACAAGCCTTGGAGCCAACACGTTCCAGATACAGAAGAATCCTGCGACCACTTTTGGAAGTGGCCATAGCCGCAACCTCTATGCAAATCGAAAAGATATCACCTGGCAGCAGGCACTCCTGTTTAAAAAAGAGATGGCAAGTCAAGCCCGCACCATTGGCTTCATTATTACAAGCATGGCTAATCAGGCAAAATATGCCAATCTGACCACCAACCCAGATGTCACCATAACAGGCGGGGATGAAAATTTTTCCGCATCAAGCGGTTTTACCGTACTCTACGGACGCAACCTTTCAGAGACTGATATCCGATCTGCAAGAAACTCGATAGTTCTTGGATATGAAGTTGCCACCACACTTTTTCCTTCAGGAGAAAATCCGCAGAACAAATCCATAAAAGTTAATGGGGAAGTCTATACGATTGCCGGCGTCTTCAATAAAAAAGGGGCTGCTTTCGGCCAAAGCCAGGATAACTTTGTTCTTATTCCCATTACCCGATATCTGAATCATATCAATGAAAAAAGCAGCCTGAGCATAACGGTCGAGGCTTTCTCACGAAAAGATTATCCACTTGCTATCGACAGGGCAATAGGGGCCATGCGACTTGCCAGAGGCCTTACCATCAAAGATCCAAATGATTTTGAAATCAGAACAAATGAGTCACTTATAGATTCATTCAGAGATATCCAGCGGGCTATCAGTACCGGTGCTTTCATCATCAGTTTTATGGCACTTCTGACTGCCGGAGTGGGAATCATGAATATCATGCTGGTCAGCGTCACCGAAAGAACTCGTGAAATCGGAATCAGAAAATCGGTAGGGGCTCCTCGCGCAACCATTCTTCGCCAGTTCCTTTTCGAATCACTTTTTCTCTCCTTTGCTGGCGGACTGATCGGTATGACTGCGGGCATCTTTATTGGCAATGTCGTTGCCTTGCAATTTAATTTACCCCTCATATTTCCATGGGTATGGGTCATTGTTTCTATGATAGTCTGCTCGGGTATCGGTATGATTTTTGGCCTCTTCCCCGCCTGGAAAGCAGCAAATCTCAATCCGGTTGAAGCTCTGAGACCTAAATAAGTGCCTCTTCTCACATGAGTTTTCCGTGATCGCGGAGAAACTTTTGCAGACTTATAATATATTCTTCAGAAAAGTTGCGGATATTAAGTATTGATGTGGTTCTTCAGGAAAACAGTATGGAGGATTTTCAATCATAATTATTGACAAAAAAACATTTTATAGCAATGAATATGCCGCATAATATTTCCAGACCTGTAGTGTTTTGCTTAATTGTTGCCACAACAGCCATGACGTGGGGTTGCCAGACCACAACCAATGCAGGTCGAGACGCACAGATCGGAGCCGCAGCCGGCGGCGTTCTTGGTGGTATTATCGGGAGCAACTCCGGCAGTTGGGCCAAAGGTGCTATAATTGGCGCCGTCGTCGGTGGTGCCACCGGTGCAATTATCGGTAATTACATGGACAAGCAAGCGTCGGAAATTGACCAAAATGTTGACGGAGCAAAAGTTGAACGTGTCGGCGAAAGTATCAGAGTGGTTTTTGACGCCGGTATTCTTTTTTCGACCGGTTCTGCTACCATAACATCAGTCAGCAGATATAATATTGAAAAACTCTCAAGGATTCTCAACAAATACAATGACACCAATCTTGTCATTGAGGGCCATACAGACAGTATCGGAGGCGAATCGGAAAACCAGTTACTTTCTGAAAGACGTGCTGAATCGGTTGGTATCCTCCTGAAGACTTATGGTGTTGCCAACAGCAGAATTTCGCCTGTTGGATACGGTGAAACACGACCTGTTGCAACCAACGAAACAGAAGCCGGACGCAGACTTAACCGTCGTGTAGAAGTGTTGATTTATCCAAACAATGAGCTTAAACGCCAGGCAGAATCCGGCGAGCTGAAACTCTGATTTTTTTGACCGGAAAACAAAATTTCATACCGCCTGAACGCAATACGTTCAGGCTTTTAAATTATTGACTGAAGAAAAAAAAATTGTTTACCTTTCCATCCTCACATGCCGGCACTCATGGCTTGAGGCGCCGGTAAAGTACTGAATGGAAAACAAAACGTGCGTACCATGATGTCTTTTAAATCTGCCGAAGAGGTTCTTTTTCAATGGGTTTCAAGAGTCTGCAGCGGAAATGCAGACGACATTACCGCGCTTTATAGTGAATCCGCCGTCCTGATTCCAACCTTTTCTCCACACACCGTTATAACCAATGAAGGGATAAGGCACTATTTTGGACAGCTCGCCTCCAGAGACGGACTTGGAGTGCGCCTGCACAGCAAGGCACTCAGAAAACATTCTCAAAGTGAAATTCTGCATACCCTGAGTGGCATCTATTCCTTTGAATTTGAAGTTGACCAGGTGCTGCTCTCTTTTCCTTCCCGTTTTACTTTTGTGATGGACATATCCCTTGAGAAACCCATTCTGCACCATCACTCCTCACAGGTACCAAGAAACCTTTCATAACACCATACCTGTATTACCGGTACAATGCTGCCAATATGCGCACATTGTACCGGTAATCGAAAGAAAAACCTGATTTTATCAGATTTACAACCTCCAGCAGTTTGACACCACCCACAGAACATGATAAATCGAAAAAAAGGAGCTCAAGAAAAGAAACTATTCTTGAGGCAGATTTGTTAAGTTTTAAGTGATTATACTTTGATTTAAGCTGTAAATGGAGCTGATAATGTCACAGGCTGAAGCGAAGTTATTTATTGATAAACTCAAGTCAGATGAGGCTTTAAGGGATCGTCTTCTTGAATTTATACGAAGTGAAGGTTTTTCATGCACGCTCAGTGAGATTCGGTTTGTTGAGTGGGATGCCGTCATGAAGCATTTTAACATTGAGGGAAATAATCCTTATTGCCGAGTCTCTGGTTATGAGCACTGGACAGGTTAATGATTCTGAACAAAGAGAATGACTATATATTTTCCTGTTTTTTCTTCAGCTCTTTCATTTCGCTATCGATGCGATCAATTTTATCCTTCATTGGCACAAGGTTACGTAACATAGCCTCATACTTTAATTGATCGCGCATGGGTTGAGCCGGGTAACCACGAAGAGCAATGCCTGGCTGAAGAAATGATTTGGAAATACCTGCCTGTGCGGCAACCTGAATACGGTCTGCAAGTTCAAGATGACCGGCAAAACCTGCTTGCCCGCCAATCAAGCACTTTTTGCCAATTGTTACGCTTCCGGATATACCCGCCTGTGCAGCAATAACAGTATCTTCCCCGATCCTGCAATTATGGGCAATTTGAACAAGATTATCAATCTTGGCTCCCCTGCTGATCACCGTACTCCCCATTGTGGCCCGATCAATGGTTACATTTGCGCCAATTTCCACATCATCACCAATTTCAACAATACCCATCTGGGGGATTTTAACATAAGAGCCATCCTTCTGCGGAGCAAAACCAAACCCGTCTGCTCCGATGACACTTCCCGAATGAATAACAACCCTTTGGCCAAGAACAACACCATCGTAAAGGGTAACACCAGGAAAAAGAACAGACCCCTCACCAACGGAAACATCGTGCAGAAGAACTACATGAGGACCAATAACGCTGTTGCTTCCGATCGAACATCGATCACCAATCACTGCGTAAGCACCAATTGAAACACCATCTCCAATAAGCACACCCTCACCGATCTGCGCCGTCGGGGAGATACCTTTTGCTGCAATAGTTCGGGGAGTCGCAAATTTCTGCAAGAGAAAAACAAATGCGGTATAGGGATCATCAACTTTAAGAAAAGATCTCTTTTGCACAAAATCATCAATACAAACCGAACGATGGACAATAACCAGAGAAGCTTCGGTGGAACCCAGAAACTTTATATACTTCTCATTGGCGATAAAACTGACCTGCCCTTTTTGTGCTGTTTCAATCTTTGCCGGTGCGGAAATCAGCTCATCTTCACTTCCCGCCAGTTCAACAAAATCAAAAAATCGCCCAAGGTAATCCCTGATCTCCTTAATAGTCATTTTTTAAAAGCAGATAAATCCAATTGAGAAAGAGGAAAAAATTAGT
>CAILXE010000120.1 GCA_903838095.1 uncultured Chlorobiaceae bacterium | reverse complement strand
TCCAACGGTTAGCAAAAGCTGCAGGAAGGCATTTTCAACATACTGCGCCTGCCGCCATCCCTGACGCAACCTGTTGATTTCAACAAAAAAGGCGGGAAAAGCAATCTCATATTTCTTCAAAAGAATTGAGGAAACGCATTCCCGAATCCCAATAAAAGCTTTTTGTTCCAAGGTGCCATAATCAATCGCACCTGATTCAGGCTCAACAGGAAGCTCATCAACTGGTACATCATCATCGACAGGCTCAAAGACAACCTCCAGACTTTCACTCCTTGCCTCAGCAGAGCGCCCTGCGCTCTCCCCTTCAAAAATAACATCAGCAACCGTGGGCTCAACTTCTTCGGTGGCTGCCAATGCTGAAGTGAATACTTTTTGTTCTCCTGCAAGGCCAGCTGGTTCTCTTTCTTCACTCTTACTTACATGATTCTTTTCTGAAAAAGTTTCAGCGGGCAACACTTCTTCATGGACAGCAGCAGCAACATGAAAGGCACTTCCCTGAGACGCTTCTTCAATCTCTGCGCCAAAGAAGGAGTGGAGCCGATCTTCAAGATCAAATTCTTCCTCATCAGGATCAGCGGCAAATTCTGTTTCACGAAAACCATACGTCTCGTCACTGAATGCCAGAGCGGGAGCCACACCCCCTTCCTCACGGGGCAAAGCGGCCTCGCCTGATTCATCATCCGCTTCGGTCTCTACATCAACACCAGGAACAACCGGAGTGCCAGCAAATGAAGAGTCAACTAATGGATTCTTAGAGAGGACAGCTTCAGCATAGACACTCTGCCCACTGGTCTCAGCCAAAGCCGGCGCCAAAGATCCAGCCTGAAGAAGTAGTGCCTCTTCATCGGAGTCATCGTCAGCCTCAGTTTCCACCTCAACACCCGACAAAGCAAGAACGGCAGATACCTCAGCACCTACAAGCTCAGGTTCTTCAGTATTACCAAACAGAGCATCCAGCCTGGAACTTACATCAGGGCCTTCTACCGCACTAGCAAAGGTCCCTCCCACTGCAATGACACTCTGCTCTGCCACCGCCTCTTCTTCACCCAGAAAGCTAGCCACGCTCTTATCAACATCACTCTTAATAGTCTCAATATCCTCACGAAAGCCACGGACGCCCTCAGGCATATCAGCAAATGCCGGAGCAAAAACACCACTTTCTTCATCCGATTCCTCTTCATCCTCAGCATCCCTTTCACCTGCCAAGGACGCTGCATCATCAACCGGGACTACTACTTCCGTGGCTACTGTTGCAATAACCGACTTAAAAGTATTAAATTTTTCAACCTCAGCCAAAAGAATTTCTTTCTCCTGATCCGCTGACAAAACTTCATTGTATGTTTTCTCCAACCCTGTACAAAAAGAATGCAAAAGCTTAAAAGCATCAGGATGAGCATTGCTTTTTGCAGAGCGGATATAATTAGCAAGAGCGCCTATACCCTGCAAAAAGATTAATTTAGCCCGGTTTTCACTAAAAACTTTTTCCAGCTTGCTTACCTCTTCACTCAAACGAACAAGCTCGCTATCACTAATTTCCCAATCTATACCCAGCACAATCGCTTTCAAATTCGTTAAAACATTCCTTTGCCCTTGGGAAGACGGCAAAGCAACATCAACAGCAGGCACAACAACTTGGGCCCGAGCAGCAACCAGACTCTCTGCCGCCGCATGCTTCTCTTTAGAGGCAGGAGCTATCTGAAGCTTGAATTGATCAAATCTTTTAACATCCTGGAGCAATAGCTGTTTTTTCTCTTCTTCACTCATGGACGCAGAAGAAACTATTTTTTCCAGATCGTAATAAAAGGCCAGAAGCAATTTAATGGCATTGGGATGGGCATTTGCTCTTTCTGAAAAGATATATCGACCAATCTTCTCCAATGCCTGGACATAAATGAGATTAATCTTATTCCCCGCCCAGACATCTTTCAGATCCTGCAGTTCATCATTTAATTGGTGGAGGATATCATCGTTTATCTCCCAGTCAATCGACAGAATGATTGTCTTCAGCTTGGCAATAGGCGCATCGTTATCACCAAGGGGTTCAAACAGATCCACATAATCGGTTGAGAATGATTCGTTATACTCATCCGCACCAACGGTCAGATCATCGTCATATTGACGTCCAGTATGCTGTGCCACCGTACATTCTCTCTAAAGTAATTTTTTTTGTATTGAGACAACAGTCGATGAGATTATTTTCTTCAACGTTGCGGCAACATTATATCCTGTAATCGCACTTGCCTCAAAATAAGGTACCTGCAACCTGCTGTTTAGGTCCTGTTGCAGAACAGAAATCGGCAATACAGGAATCCCATGGTCTTTCAAGTCCACCTTGTTGTATTGCATTACCAAAGGAATCCTGAAGATAGACTCCTTGTACGATTGCAGATTTTCATGAAGCTGGTTAAGTGATCGAATATTTTTTTCTCGCTGTTTTTCCATGGCGTCGGCGACAAAAACGATCCCATCAACACCCTTTAACACCAATTTTCTGGTGGCATTATACTTAACCTGACCAGGTACGGTATAAAGCTGTATCTTAATATCATACCCTTTAATCTGTCCCATATGAAAGGGTAGAAAATCAAAAAACAAGGTCCGGTCACCATGGGTCTTCAAACTCACCATTTCCGAGTGGATCTGTTCTCTGAATTTACGATTGATATACTCCAGGTTGGTTGTTTTTCCACAACGACCAGGCCCATAATAAACAATTTTGACCTGCACCACCTTATCTTTCAAGTTGATAAAACTCAACCCACCACCCCCAAACTTTTATTTCAGCCTTAATCCATGACAAATGAACGATCTCTCTTCAATAACAGCGACCAACCTTGAAAATTTCCTAATCCTGTTTTCCCCAAACCTTCTGGATCTGTTCTATAGCCTCAACCACATTAAGCCTGAGAAAGCCCAAAGAGATGTCCCTCCCAAACATGGATATCAATAAAAGCTCATCATCAATCTTACTGAAATGAATATTGGAATCCTGACCTTTATGAAAAAGAAGTGAAAATTCAGTTTCACCAACTAATTTTGCCATGGCATCTACAGTCGCAAAATTTCCTGCGGCCAATGCGGCAAAAGAATAAATATCATATTTGCTCTTTCCATTATCCTTAACAGTGATAATATTTCCCGCCATATCGATAATAATGGCACAATCGACACCGAGTTTTATCAACTTCTGAAACAAAATTTCCTCAATTTGTTCAAGCTGTTCCTGACTTACAATACCATAATTCATACTCTACCTCTTGTTCTTGATTGAAGCCCGCCAGAATCGGGAACTTGCTTTTTCTCAATTCACATACTGCAAAACAGCATGAATGTCGAACCAGCTCAAAGCGCACAACTTACTGTCAATTTTAGATTAATTAGTACGTTAAAAATTTTAACAATATGCTATACAAGTCTCTCTTTATGGAAAAAACAATACATTACTATATACATACATTATTTGTCAGTATATGACAGAATTTTTCAAGATGAAACTTCTTTTTTTATTATATGCCTCTATACAATTTTCAGTTTCAACATGAAATATGGTCAATTCACCTTCGTTAGTGAACTATACTTCCGCTTTTGCGAGAGCGATAGTTCACTAATTCAAGTTAGCCACACGTAGGCGGGGCTCCATTTGCAGGGGTAATAGGACAAAACAAAAACAGGTTCTTCCGGATGAAGCATACTTGGAGTTGTATCAGCAAAAATAATCAAATATAATACACTGAATATATTATATTTTTCAGTCTTAATAGAGCATAAGAAAAAGATCTAAAATTAACAGAAAATCTCTTTTTATCACAAGTCACATATTGATACGTTTTTCAGCTATCTCGGATGTCTATGATAGATTTGTTCACTACTGTCTCATAAATGATCAATAACAAAAATGGCTCTAAACAAAACTCAGCTGAATGATTATATTTAACTGCAAGATCAATATATTACCATATTGGAGGTCTTGCTATGAAAATGCCGGTTATCTCTCTTGTGGAATGGCAAAAACGCTTCGGGACTGAAAGGGCCTGCGCCAATGAATTGGCAAAAGTCCGGTGGCCTCACGGGTTTCAGTGTCCAGCATGCGGCTCGCAAAAATACAGCATTATTGGTACGCGCAAGCTGTATCAATGCTCTGAGTGCAGACATCAGG
>CAILXE010000119.1 GCA_903838095.1 uncultured Chlorobiaceae bacterium | reverse complement strand
CGGTAAATAGATAACGCAAGAAATTGAAGAAATAAAAAAAAATAATTGTTAGATTGTTAATCAAATAGTAAAAATCTAATAAATGGTATGATGTATGATGTATGATGTATGATGTATGATGTATACTATTGCTGGATCTGTTTTTGAACATCCCCCTCCGATTAGCTTTCAGAAAAGGCATCTTCTGATGTCCATGATTCTTTACCCTGCAACTTCCCTTTTTTGTTGTCGATCTGATATGCAGATGCTCTTTATATATAGTTCATATATATAAGATACTATTTATTTAAAGCAATAATTGTTTTTAACATTTTAATAAAAATGCAGTGAATTCTGATGTTTACCGTATCTGTTGCGGTTTGTTTAGCAGAATCAAGAGCTGTTTTGCCGTTGTTTTTGTTTTGACGGGCATCCTGTTTTCGATGGATTCTCTTCAAGCCTCAACACCGGATGCAGGCAGTCTTCTCCGTGATCAGCAGCCCCAGCGGCAGCTTCTTCCGGATCGGTTTCCAAAGCCTGAGGCTACAGAGAAGCCAGAGCCTGCCCCCGACAGTAACGTCCATATTGAAGTCAAAGGGTTTCGATTCAGTGGATACGAAGGTGTTGCAACCGAGCGTGAGCTGCAGCTTTTGGTTGCCGATTCCATAGGCAAAAAATGCACGATTGGCGACTTGCAGGCGCTGACCGAAAAGATTACCGGATACCTCAAAAACAAGGGATGGTTTCTCTCCCAGGTCTATCTGCCCCAGCAAAACGTCACCTCAGGCATTATTGAAATCCAGATTGTTCAGGGCAAAAGCGGCAGCGGTATGTTGTTCAAACGCGACAAATCGGCCAGGATCAGCCAGGGTATTCTTCAATCTATTGGAAAAAAGGGGGTTCAGCCGGGCAAACCCCTTAACGAACAGTCGCTTGAACATGCCGTGCTGCTCATGACCGACCTGCCGGGTGTCAATGCAAGGGCCTCGCTTGTTCGAGGTGCCATGCCGGGCAGCAGTGAGGTTGAAATCGCCGTTACCGAGGGATCGCTGGCCTCCGGCAGCCTCTCCGGTGATAATACCGGCAATCGCTATACCGGAGTTGCGAAATCGGGCGGCATGATTTTTATCAACGACCCGTTCGGTTGCGGCGACCAGTGGTCGATGATGCTGACCAGGGCAACAGGGCTCAGGGATGGTCGGATAGGCTACAACTTCCCCCTCATGTCCAATGGGCTTCGGGGCAATCTCTCCTGTTCCGCCATGCACTATTCCCTTGGTGAAGAGCTGGCTGCCCAGGAGCTCGAAGGCAAGAGTCGCAGTTACGATGCCAGTTTGAGCTACCCGATGATGCGCAGCCGGACGACGACGGTAACGACCACCCTGAGCGGCTCAATCAAGTCGCTGACGGACAGCAATCCCACCATGGATATGAGCGACAGGCGCCTCAAAAGCGCCACTCTTGGCCTTAATGGAACCCATTATGACGCATTTTTCGGAGGAGGCTACACAAGCTGGAGCGCTGGCGCCACTG
>CAILXE010000118.1 GCA_903838095.1 uncultured Chlorobiaceae bacterium | reverse complement strand
CAGAAGTATGCAATAATAACTTACGAGGCGCTCCGATGTTCCCTCAGAGTATCTGGGGCTTGAGTTGGAGAATACCACCTTGTGAGACGCTACTTCTAACAAAGAACCCGCTCCAGCGGATTTTTTGTTTCTATATGGTCGACTCTCCGTTAAACAACTCCTTTCCTTCCCCGATAATATTTTCTTTCAAAATTTTGTAGCATTCTTCTCCAAGTTTTCCCTTTTCAAGGTATCGAGCTAACGCCCCGGCAATCCAATCCGCTATCTGAATATTGACCACTGCGGCTGAATCAACCATTTCAATTTGTATAACTACACCTTTGGGCAAGGCCGGTAATAGGCGAGCCTTGAGAATTTCCTTGAATTTTGTTTCAGACATGCCAATCAATCTACGCCTATCGCAAAAAACACGAAATTCCTTATCGCTTGTTGGCAGATATGAAGTAAGTATCTCGCCAACAATGTTGGTATATAAAAGTCCGCTCAGTAATATATCTTTATGATGATAGTCTGCCGGAATATTTCGATGAAGCAAATACGCAAACCTTATGCGCACATCAAGCTTTGAGATCTCGCGTAATGTTTTTAAACGTAACTCATCAGGATATCGTGTAGATGACCATTTTATCTCACTCTGATCCCGCATCTTTCTAGGAAAATGACCGCGACACCATGCACGGAATCCCTTGGCCGTTCTACGAATGTCGCCCACTGTAAATGATGCAACTATAAAATAGTTCTCGTGACTATGACTTGAAAATTGTCCGCTCTCATCTAGAAAAATGTGTGGCATATGACAAATATATTAGCGCAATTTATAATATGCGACAACTCATAAATAAACTACCTCGCAGCAGGCTGGCGAGGTATTAAGGGCTCGTCCACAATTAACTTCCTCAACTAACTGATTGTGGCCTGATTGTGTAGTTCCAATCCTCGTGAAATTTATTTCTTTTTATATTGATATTTTTCATTTCCTCGTCCGTCACTTTGACTCCTGTGGGATAGATATTTTTGTCAACAATGGCGGTCACCGTGAGACCTTCCTTTGTTTTTGTATTCGAAAGTAGCTCGATGATTGTTTCGAGAGATGTCAGTGGTTTTGCCCTCCAATTTATGGAGATGAAAGAGAATAATCTATGTTCAATCTTGTTCCACTTGCTCGTAGCCGGGGGTAGGTGGTTTACGTTTACAGACAATCCAGTTTCATTCGAGAATCCTTGCAGTTCTTTTTTCCAGAGTTTGTTCCTAACTCCATTCGATCCGCCTCCGTCTGATGTGATGAGGAGTTCCTTTTTACCAGGGTACAGCTTCTCGCCAACACCTTTCCACCATCGTCTGATGGATTCGACTGCAAAAGAAGCGGTGTCATGATCAACTCCAACATTCACGAATCCAGTATTCCTAATCGTGTCGTATACCCCGTACGGGCAAGCTTTGCCGTCCGACAGGCTCATAAAATCGTACACATTAACGGTTTCATTTTTACCTTTTGGTTGCCATTCCTGACCGTTATTTTTGAAATTACCTATCAACTCTTTTTTCTTGCAATCAACTGAGATAATCGGAGCCCCTTTGGCCTTAAAAGTCTTGCATGTCTTTTTGATATATTGAAATTGAAGATCGCGATCGGGATGTGATACTCCCTCAATGTTTTTCTTGTTAGCTTTGAGTGAGTAACCAAGGCTTCGCAGAAGATCTGCGAGAGCTGATTTCCTGATAGTGTGCT
>CAILXE010000117.1 GCA_903838095.1 uncultured Chlorobiaceae bacterium | reverse complement strand
GGTTCGAATCCCTCCCTCTCCGCCCCAAAAACCCCGAATTTCGGGGTTTTTGCTTTCCTGACAAAAAAGGGGACGTAGGTGATATTGAGCACTTCTGATAAATTTATTATCTTTTACGTAATTTATTCTGAAAACAAAGAAGGTTTGATATGCCGCGTGGGCCACGACTTGATACTCCGGGGACTCTGCACCATGTGATGGTTCGCGGAATTGATGGCTGCGCAATGGTGATGGATGATGATGATCGTGAGTTTTTTGTCTATCGTGTGGGAAGATTAGCCGAAGAGAGTGGCACAAAAATCTACGCCTGGGCGCTGATGACCAATCACGCTCATATTTTGCTCAAAAGTGGTGAAATGGGCCTTTCATCGTTTATGCGCAAGCTGCTGACAGGTTATGCGACATGGTATAATCAGCGCCACAAGAGGCATGGGCACCTGTTTCAGAACCGTTACAAATCAATAATCTGTGAGGAAGAGCCCTACTTTTTGAAACTGGTAAGCTATATTCACCTTAATCCATTGAGGGCTGGACTTGCTGGTTCGTTCGATGAACTGAGTCGTTATCGCTGGAGCGGTCATGCAGTCATTTTGAGATATGCCAGGCATGACTGGCAGGATGTTGGCGCTGTGCTGAAGTTTTTTGGTGAAAATTATGCTCAGACCAAAGCAGCTTATCTCTCTTTTGTAGAGGAGGCAAGCAGAAAAGGTCATCAACCTGAATTGACTGGTGGAGGTTTGATTCGTTCTGTTGGCGGGTGGTCGGAGGTAAAGTCTTTAAGACAGCGTGGAGAGAAACATTTCAGTGACGAGAGAATTCTTGGAAGCGGGAAATTTGTTCGGGACATCCTTGAACAGGTGGATGATTCGGTAAAAGGTCTTGTCCCGGCAGCCGGGTTGAGGAAGGAGGTAGCCGAGGAACTTCTGAAGCGATGCGAGGCATTGGGAGTTTCGTTGCAGTTATTACAGTCCGGCAGTAAAAGACGTGAATGTACGACACTGAGAAAAGAGTTTGCGGTGAAGTCAGTCATGGATTTTGGGTTGACCTATGCCGAGACCGCTCGTCAACTTGGTATCTCAACGTCGGCGGTTAATCAGATATTTCGACGTTTGGCTTCAATGAAAAGTTCTGTGAAAAATAAATACACAATATCACCTGCGTCCCCTTATGGCTTATGATATTACCCATTAATATTTATAGTGATGATGTTCTTCGGCGGAAGGCGAGGCCGTTGAAGGGTGTTGATGGTGCGATTGAGGATCTCGTGGAATCGATGTTTGAGTCGATGCGGAATGCGGCCGGGATCGGTTTGGCTGCGCCACAGGTGGGGCATTCTCTGCGGCTGCTTGTGCTTGATGTTTCAGCGCTGAAAAATTATGAGAAGGAGAAGCCGATGGTGGTGATTAATCCTCACATTCTTTCGGTCAGGGGTTATAATGAGATGGAGGAGGGCTGCTTGAGTGTTCCTGGTGTTCAGGGTGATGTGGTTCGTCCTGCTGCGCTGACGCTGAAATACCGTAATGAGCAGTTCGAGGAGTGTATTGGGGATTTTTCCGGGATGATTGCCAGAGTGATTCAGCATGAAATTGACCATCTTGACGGCAGGCTTTTTGTTGACAGGCTCGAAAAGCGGGATCGCCGAAAAATCCAGAAAGAGCTGGACCTTCTTGCTTCTGGAGTAATTAATGCTGACTATCCTGTAGTTGTGCCTGCGGTTGTCCAGACATCTAAACTTTCTTGAGTCTCATGCGGATTATTTTTATGGGAACTCCGGATTTCGCGGTTCCTTCGTTGCAGGCAATTGCGACTGAAAAGAATGGCTTTGAAATTGTGCTTGTGGTCACGGGAAAAGACAAGCCACGCAAGAGTAAACATGCTGTTGCTGAGCCTTCTGCGGTTAAAGGGGCGGCGGGAGCTCTCGGGCTTCCTGTGTATGAGGTTGATGATGTCGCGGATCCGGAGTTTGCGGAGAAGGTTGCTGCTTGTCGGCCAGATGTTATTGTTGTTGCCGCTTTCCGGATTCTGCCTCCTGCGGTCTATGAGCAGGCAGCTCACGGGGCTTTTAATCTTCACGCTTCTCTTCTTCCTGCCTATCGCGGCGCGGCTCCCATCAACTGGTCGCTCATCAGGGGAGAGCAGGAAACCGGTGTCACAACATTTTTTTTGCAGCGGCGTGTTGATACCGGCACGGTTATTCTCCAGGAAAAAACTCCGATAGCGCCCGATGAAAACGCAACGGAGCTTGCGCGTCGTCTGTCGGTGATCGGTGCTGGTGTTGTGGTCAATACCCTGCATCTTATAGCTTCAGGATCAGTTCCGGTGTCAGTTCAGGATGAGGCGCTTGCCTCAAGGGCTCCAAAACTGACTCGAGATAATACTCGGATACAGTGGTCGCAGCCGGTTGCCGGGATCAATAATTTTATTCGGGGTCTTGCCCTGAAGCCAACGGCCTGGACAACGTTCGAAGGAAAAACAATGAAGATATTTCGGGCGGCACCTGGGGATGTATCTTCCGACAATTTTTCAGCTTCTCCGGGAACGGTGCGGGTCAGTCAGGGAAAACTTTTGGCAAAAGGTGGGGATGGCTGGCTTGAGTTGTTGTCGCTGCAGCTTGAAGGGAGAAAACCCATGGAGGCGGCTGAATTTCTCAGGGGGTCTCGCCATGATTCAGAGTCTTCAATTTTTGTATAACGGCCCGGCAATGTCACAATTATAATATTTGCTTATATTCGTCACCTTGACTTTTCACAAGAATCAAACGCTCTTTTTATGGCATTGTCCAGTACAGAAGTCAGTCGTATCAGGAACTTCTGCATTATCGCTCATATTGATCACGGAAAATCCACACTGGCCGATCGCCTTCTGGAGATAACGCATACGCTTGATCGTACACAGATGGCCTCTGCACAGGTTCTTGATGATATGGATTTGGAACGGGAGCGCGGCATTACCATCAAAAGCCATGCCATCCAGATGAAATATCGGGCTGCCGATGGTCAGGAGTATACGTTGAACCTCATTGATACGCCCGGTCATGTCGATTTCAGCTATGAAGTTTCACGTTCTCTTGCCGCCTGTGAAGGCGCTCTGCTCATTGTTGATGCTACTCAGGGTGTTGAAGCCCAGACCATCGCCAATCTTTATCTTGCCCTTGATGCCGGTCTTGATATTATTCCGGTGATCAATAAAATAGATCTCCCCTCATCCGATGTAGAAGGTGTTTCACGTCAGATTATGGATCTGATGGGCGTTAAACGCGAGGAGATTCTTCAAGTATCGGCCAAGGCTGGCCTTGGGGTGAGTGAGCTTATGGAGGCGATTGTTGCACGTATTCCTGCTCCTGCAGACAACAATCACCTTCCCTTGCGTGCGCTGATTTTTGACTCGGTTTTTGACTCGTATCGAGGAGCGGTTGTTTACCTGCGCATTGTTGAAGGCGCATTGAGAAAGGGTGACAAGGTCAGATTTTTTGCCAGTAACAAAATTTTTCTTGCTGATGAAATTGGCACCATGAGCATGAAGCGGCAGCCGAAGTCTTCTCTTGAATCAGGAGATGTTGGCTACCTGATCTGTTCTATCAAGGATGTCAAGGATGCAAAAGTTGGTGATACAGTGACTCTTGCTGACAATCCTGCTAACGAACGTCTTTCGGGTTACAAAGATGTCAAGCCGATGGTTTTCAGCGGTCTCTATCCAATAAACTCAAACGAATTCGAGGATCTGCGCGAGTCTCTTGAAAAGCTTGCCCTGAACGATGCTTCGCTGGTTTATACTCCTGAGACATCAGTAGCTCTTGGTTTTGGTTTCCGGTGCGGTTTTCTTGGGCTGCTTCACATGGAGATCATCCAGGAGCGTCTTGAGCGGGAGTATGGAGTCAATATCATCACGACGGTTCCCAATGTGGAGTATCGCGTTGCGCTTTCCAACAGCGATGTTGTTATTGTTGATAATCCGTCAAAAATGCCGGAGACGAGTCGTATCACTCTTGTTGAAGAGCCTTATGTGACCATGCAGATCATTACGCTTGCGGACTATATCGGAAATATCATGAAACTCGGCATAGAACGTCGGGGCGAGTACAAGAATACCGATTATCTCGATGTTACAAGGGTGATCATGCATTTTGAGTTTCCTCTTGCTGAAATTGTCTTTGATTTTCACGACCGTCTCAAATCCATTTCAAAAGGTTACGCCTCAATGGATTACGAGTATGTTGGTTATCGAGAGTCTGATCTGGTCAAACTTGATGTGCTTTTAAATGGAGATACGGTCGATGCGCTCTCTATTGTGGTTCATCGCTCAAAGGCCTATGATTGGGGCAAGAAGCTTTGCCTGAAACTGAAAGGGATTATTCCGAAGCAGATGTATGAAGTTGCCATTCAGGCGGCGATTGGCAGCAAGGTGATTTCGCGCGAAACCATATCGGCGATGCGTAAAAACGTGCTTGCTAAATGCTATGGCGGTGATATCAGCCGCAAGCGCAAGTTGCTTGAAAAACAGAAAGAGGGTAAAAAGAGGATGAAGCAGGTTGGCAGGGTTGAGGTTCCACAGGAGGCTTTCCTTGCATTATTGAATATTGATGAATAATATACGTTCGTTTCTTCAGATTTTATTCAACGTTTAAAACGCTCTACCATTGGACATTCAAAAGGGAAAACCTGAAAAAAAACATTCGCGGGAGTGGTTTGAAGCGCTTGTTATTGCAGCGATATTTGCAACGATTCTTCGGGTTTTTGTCGTTGAATCGTATCGTATTCCAACCGGCTCTATGGAAAATACCTTGCTCGCCGGAGACTTCCTTTTTGTCAACAAATATGTTTACGGCCCCAAAATACCGTTTACCGAGATTCGGCTGCCTGGGATTGACAAGGTGAAGCATGGTGATATTATCGTGTTCAAGTTTCCGAAAGATCGCGAGCTGAACTACATCAAGCGTTGTGTTGCCTTGAGTGGCGATACGCTTGAAATTCATAATCAGCAGCTCTCAATTAACAGAAAACCGGTACCTCTTCCAGAGCATGCACAATTTATCGGACAGCGTGTACCGCCAGGAGAGCCTGATTATATGATCTTTCCGCAGTTTTCTAATTTTAATAAAGACAATTTCGGACCGATACGCATACCTCGCAAGGGTGATGTTGTTCGGTTGAACGCGTTAACTTTTCCGCTTTACAGCGCTCTTATTGCTGATGAGGGACATGAGGTGAGTTTACAGGGTCGCGAGGTATTTATTGATGGTTCACCAGCGCAGCAGTATACGGTTCATGAAAACTACTACTTTGCGATGGGTGATAATCGCGACAACAGCCTTGATAGTCGTTTCTGGGGCTTTCTTCCGGAAAAAGATCTTGTTGGCAAGGCGCTGATGGTTTACTGGTCATGGGATCCCGATCTTTCTTTATTGACCAATCCAATTGGAAAGCTTGCCTCTATTCGATGGCGGCGTCCCGGGTTGATGGTTCACTGAAAAAGATGCTCTTCGGCCAGAATTTTTTCGCAGACCGCTTTCGTTGATGAGACTCTTTCGGTATGGCTGAAAAGAAGTTTTTCAAGGTCAGGGCAGGGAATATTCAGGGATTGAATGGTAATGGTTTGAGCGGGCGTCTGTATGTTTTGTTCGCTTCCTTTTGTTTGTGTGAACTCAATATGATTGAGTGTGACCGAATCAAGAATCAATCCGGGTTTCAGCGATTTGATACTTACCTGCCAGGTATTTCCTGTTGCCTGGGAGATGCATTGAGAAAGGGTTTTTTTGAACTCCACATTCAGATAGATATGAGTGGAAAGATAGACGAGAATATATCCTGCCGGGAAAAGAACGCCGGGAGAGAGCATAAGGGCCTTAAGCCAGTTTTTCAGGAATTTTTTTTCAGGAAATCGGCATACCATGATTTTTTATCGATTTCGTCAGTTTCCGGCTTTTATTGACGGCGCTTTTTTTACGATACAAAATTTTTCCCTTTATTACCTTCTTCTTTAATAATCAATTCAGTTTTCTCTATTTATGCCAGCACAACAACGGCATGCGCCCTATTTACTCAAGCCGCTTTTCAGAGAACTTCATGCAGATACAGAAACGCCGGTTTCTGTTTATCTCAAACTGCAGCGTCCTTTTTCATGCCTGCTTGAGTCGGTTGAGGGGGAAGAGCTTCTTGCCCGCTTTTCCTACATTGCCATTGATCCTGTCGCGATTCTGAAAGGCTCTGTGGGCGGGTCTGCTGATCTTCAGATTCTGGATAACAAATTCAGTCATCTCCTTGAGGTTGCTGCTGGTGAGACGAATCTTCGTCGCCAGATTGACCGGTGTCTTGCTGCCTTTGATACCGAAGAGATACCAAGAAAAAAAAATGGTTCTCCACAGATGATTACCTCAGGTGTTTTCGGCTATTTCGGGTATGATGCCATGCACCTTGTCGAAAAGATTCCAAATCCTGAACTGCCAGATCCGGCGGGCCTTCCTGATATTTTTCTTCTTTTTTGTGACACGCTCGTGGTTTTCGACAATGTCATGCGAAAAGTTTTTATTGTCTCCAATTATCTTGATGAGACAGACAAACCTGCTGCATTGAGCAAGATTGAGCAAATTGCCGAACAGATGTTTCGACCACTGGCTCTTGAGGAGATTGCGTTCCGGGCGGAACATTCGGAGCCCGTAGCTTCCAATACGTCGCGAGAAGAGTATCTGTTGAAAGTGATGAAAGCCAAAGATTATATTCTTGCCGGAGATATTTTTCAGGTGCAGATTTCACAGCGTCTTCGTCGTCCTCTGCATACTCGCTCTTTCGATGTCTACCGGATGCTGCGCACGATCAACCCTTCGCCCTATTTGTACTATTTTGACATGAAGGAGTTCGAGATTGTTGGTTCATCACCTGAGCTGCTGGTCAAGGTTGAACGCGACAGCAAAGGGCGACGAATTGTTGATACCCGGCCTATCGCAGGAACCAGACATCGCGGAAGCAGTTTTGAAGAAGATGAGCAAAATGCGAGGGAGTTGCTTGCCGATGAAAAGGAGCTGGCAGAGCATCTCATGCTGATTGACTTGAGCAGGAATGATATCGGCAGAATTGCAAAAATCGGCACGGTTGAGACAAATGAGATGATGGTTATTGAAAAATATTCTCATGTGATGCATATTGTCAGTAATGTGCGCGGTGAGTTGCGGGATGATCTTGGCACCATGGATGCATTCTGGTCATGTTTTCCTGCTGGTACTTTGACCGGAGCTCCCAAAGTTCGTGCGATGGAGATTATTTATGAACTTGAAAAAGAAAAACGTGGTTTATATGGTGGCGCTGTCGGATTTCTTGATTTCAAGGGAAATCTCACGACCGCTATTGCCATCCGTACTATGGTTATTGAGGATAAGACAATCTATTTTCAGGCGGCAGGAGGTATTGTCGCCGATTCAAGACCTGAAGCGGAATATGAGGAGACGATGAATAAAATGAAGGCAGGTTTAACTGCGGTTGAAACGATTGAGGCTTTAGCGAACGATTAACCTGATGACGATCGATGAAAAACAAACAATCATTCATGAAATACCTGCTTCTGGTTTTTGCAGGTGTGGCTGTCGGTGCTCTTGTATTCTCCAATGTGGAGTTTAATTTTTCCTTTAACGGAACGAGTTTCTCAAGCAAGCCGAATTTTGCCACGGCAACAAGCAATATTGAAAACTATCCGATTCAGTCACTGAAAGGATTTAACGAGGCATTTGTCCAGATTGCCGAGTCGTCAACTCCGTCAGTGGTGACGATTTTCACAGAAAAAACTGTGAATCAGCGGTTTGTCTCCCCGTTCAACTTTTTTGGAAGTCCATTTGAAGACTTTTTTGGAATGCAGGGTGGTGGAATGAATGGTCGCAAAGAGGTTCAGCGTGGGCTCGGATCCGGAGTTATTGTGACTGCTGATGGATATATTCTTACCAATAATCATGTTATCGATGGCGCTGATGTGGTCTATGTCAGAACCTCTGATAACAAAAAAATTGATGCGAAGGTCATTGGAACTGATCCGAAAACGGATATTGCGGTCATCAAGGTTAACGTTAAAGGCCTTAAGCCAATTGTCATCGGCGACAGTGACAAGCTCAGGGTGGGCGAATGGGTCATTGCTATTGGTAGTCCCCTTGGTGAAAATCTTGCAAGAACGGTTACCCAAGGTATTGTGAGCGCCAAAGGCCGCGCTAATGTCGGACTTGCCGATTATGAAGATTTCATACAGACTGATGCCGCCATTAATCCAGGGAACTCCGGTGGTCCACTTGTCAACATCAATGGAGAGCTTGTTGGAATCAATACAGCCATAGCAAGTCGTACCGGCGGGTTTGAAGGAATAGGTTTTGCTGTACCTTCGAATATGGCTAAAAAAGTTCTGACTTCGCTGATCGCCACTGGTAAAGTTACCAGGTCTTATCTTGGTGTCACTATTCAGGATATCGATGAAAATCTTGCAAAAGCCATGCATCTCAAGGCTGGCGAAGGAGCATTGGTCGGAACAGTTATTGAGGGAAGTCCTGCCGCCAAAGTCGGTGTGAAAACTGGTGATGTTATCCTTGAATTTAACGGGATTAAGGTGACAAACAGTGTTGCTCTGCGTAATGCCATTGCCGGCCAGTCTCCCGGATCGGTGGTGACTCTCCGACTTCTCCGTGACGGAAACGTCATGAGTGTTTCTGTTCGGCTTGAAGAGCAGGTGGCCAGGGTGGCGGACGCGTCCAAAGCTGATGCTGGTGAAGTAATCACGGCGCTTGGTTTCAGGGCAGAAGATTTGACTCCCGAGTTAGCGCAGAAGATGAAACTGAAGCCAGGCTCGGGCAAAGTTGTTATCACGGCAATGACTCCATCCTCCAGTGCCTATCGCGCAGGTTTACGGCCGGGGGATATTATTTTTTCGGTCAACAAGCGCATGATTAATTCTATCGCTGAGTATAGTGCCATTGTCAATAAAGCCAAAAAGGGTGATATGTTGTTTTTGCTTGTTGAGCGGGCCGGGAATAAAATATATTTTGCTTTTAATTTATAAAGTTTTTTTGCCTGAAGGATTAAGAGTTGTACATTGCTTATGGAAGTAAAGTCAGCTAAGCCGCTGACTTTACTTTTTTTTGTTTGCTATCCTGTTCGTTGGCGCACATCGTGTTTATGGAGTGATTTTTTCTATTTCAACAAAAACAGCACAAGAGATGAGTGACAGAATTTACCTGACAAGTGATGGGTATAACCGGCTGAAAGAGGAGCTTTATGTGCTGGTTCATCAGACCAGAAGGGAAGTTCTGGAAAAAATTGCAGACGCAAGGGCTCATGGCGATTTGAGCGAAAATGCGGAATATGATGCGGCCAGAGAAGAGCAGTCACATACCGAAGCTCGAATTGCCGATCTTGAAAACAAGCTTGCATCAGCTACAATTCTTGATCCAAAACATATCAAGACTGACAAGGTCTATATTCTTACCTCGGTAAAACTGTGTAATCTCGATGATCCAAACGAGATCATTGAATATACGCTGGTCTCTTCTGAAGAGGCTGATACCGATGCCGGTAAAATTTCAGTACGTTCGCCAGTAGGAAGGGCGCTGATAGGAAAGGCAGTCGGAGAAAAAGTTCAGGTCGTTGTACCGAAAGGTGAGCTTCATTATGAGATATTGGAGATTTTCGTTAAATAAGGGACAAATTAAACCAGCTATCCCATGGGGAAACGTCAGATTATCTATCGTCAGGAGAGTATTCGCGGCAATCAGGAGCTGCTTCATCGTGAAATCAACCTGGTGACCACCGAGGCAAGAGTATGGCACGGCAGGGTTATTGCTGTTGGCAGTAACGATGTTGAAGTAAAAGATGCGCGCTCAGGAAAACACCGGTTTACTGTAGATCAGATTGACCG
>CAILXE010000116.1 GCA_903838095.1 uncultured Chlorobiaceae bacterium | reverse complement strand
TATAGCTTTCCCACATGACGATTTTATACCTCTCTTTTTTAGCCAGAAGAGCAGCCTGTTTTATCGGCTCCTGAAGAAGTTTTCCTGCAATTGGCATAAGAAAAAGATTGATGAGACAAGCAAAAAGCACACCGGTTGCAATCAGTTTACCTTCAATGGAAACAGCGGACAAAAATTGTATACCCGTGATTCCTGCAATGGTCGCAATAATAACGACAAGATAGGTTTGCCCGAGAAGCTCCGTTGCGCCCATCAGTAATGCCTGAATATAGACATCATCAAATGCCTGAATCGCTTTTGGCAGAAGAAAGGGAAGGATGGCCAGAACAGCAAGAAAGAAGAGCGGCCATAATGCAAGACGTTCAGCATGATGACGTAGAGAACTTAACGGCAGGGCTCTTGCCATAAGGATAAACAGCGGGGTATACCCATAAATCATGTAATGCGGAAGTTTTGTTCCGGAGAGAGAGAAAAAGAAAAACACAAATGCAAACCAGATCAGCAGAAACCGGTTTGTGTTGTCGGAAAGAAGGTTTTTCAGTTTGAAAAGAACGGTAAAGAAAAGGGCGGTAAATGGCATCATGCCAATTATGATGACCGGAATATAATAGAAGAGTGAACCGGAGTGCCCCTCGAATGAAGAGTTAAAACGATTGATGTTGTGTTTAAAGAAAAAACCTTCAATGAAATCCATGCCCTGATCACGGTATTCAAGCAGGTACCAGGGCAAGGCAATCAAAAGAAAAAGAGCGATTCCTGCCGGGTTGCATATCATCCGGATCCATTTTTTTAACGTTCCCCCCTGAAGAGAGAATAAAAAGGTGACAGCGAATGGAATAATGATGGCTATCGGGCCTTTGGTGAGCATACCAAACCCCGCTGCGGCAAAAGCAAAATGCAGTGCGTGTTTTGAACCTGTCTTATAATGGTGGAGCAGGGCAAACATGGTCATGGCAAGAAAGCAGTTCAGCACCCCGTCGGCTATGGCCGCTTTTGCAATAACGATCACCTGCAGTGAGAGCACCATCATTGCGGCAGCCAAAAAAGCCTGTCGGTTACCGGACTCTTTGCGCACAAACAGAAAAATTGATGTTGCCCAGGCAGTGCCTGCAAGTGCGGATGGCAATCTGAAGGCAAACTCGTTCAGCCCAAACAACCTGACCGAGGCCATTTGCAGCCAGTAAATCAGTATCGGTTTATCAAAGCGGGGCGCACCGTTCAGGTACGTCGTCAGATAGTTTTTACTGACTATCATTTCCCGTGTTGCTTCACTGAAGGCACCCTCATCGACATCAAAAAGTGGTGCGGATCCAAGACCTGCAAAAAAACTGACCAGAATAAGGAGAGCAAGTGCGGCCAGAAGCCAGATGGTTTCAGATTTTGATTGTTTCAGAGGCATCTGATTTCGACTTGAAATAGTGGTTATAGAGCAGAATTGTGGATGCAATCCCCAGAAAAGAACCTGCAAGAACATCGCTGATGTAGTGCTGAGTAAGAACAATACGACTGAAGGCTACCATAAAGCCGGCAAAAAGCGCAATAGTTTTCCAGCGCGGGTAAAGGAGGGCAACAACCATAGCGACACTCAAAGCGGTTGCCGAATGGCCTGATGGAAAGGATGTCCATGCTTTTTCAAGCTGGAAAAATGCAAATCCATAGAGATGCTTATCAAAAAAGAGATTTGGTCGAGCCCGTCCACAGATAAACTTGAAAAGATCAGCAGAGAGTCCTGATACAGCGACGGTAGTAAAGAGAAAAAGCCCCGCATAAGCCGCGTGCGTTCTGGTCTTTTTGAAAACGACATAAAGTAATATCCCCCCTGTGAGGTATGCGAAGGAGTCACCAAAGAAGGTTATTATCTCGAAGAGTTCATAAAACCAGGGAGTTCCGAGTGAATGGAACCACAACGCCGTCTTTATATCAGCAAAATTATAACTGAAAATGCAGAGGAGTATAACCGTTGCCGAGGTTACCCCCCATTGTAAAGCTCTGTTCATGAAGCAATCACTGCGGTATTGTGTTTGTATTGCAATTCAATAGATGGAGAAAATACATTAAATTTTATGGCCGCAGAGATGCGGAAGTGTTGAAAAATAGTGAAGAAGTAAAAAAAACAATAGAGTGGAATAAAATGGGTTGGTTTTTCAGTTTCCATTTCTGAACTTGATTGACAATAACCTAATTGCGATTGGATAACTGCGGGGTAGAGAGCCCATCACTATAGGACTGAATTTATGAGCGACACAACATCCGGTGGGTGCACACACACGCACGAGCACGAGAGTCATGATCATCATGACCATCATGCTCATGACTCTCATGCTCATCACCACCACCATCATCACGCATCAGGAAACATCAAGGTTGCATTTTTTCTCAATCTTGGATTTACCCTTGTTGAAATCGTTGGCGGACTTCTCACCAACAGTACAGCTATTCTGGCTGATGCAGTTCATGATCTTGGAGATTGCTTTGCCCTCGCCCAGGCATGGTATTTTGAGACCAAATCAGGAGATGGGAGCAGCGCACGATACTCTTATGGTTATAAGCGTTTTTCACTTCTCGGGGCGCTCATCAGCACGGTGGTGCTGCTTACCAGCTCACTTTTTGTGCTTGCCAATGCGATACCCCGTATTCTTGAACCACACCGCCCCGATGCTGGAGGAATGATTCTGCTGGCTATCGTCGGAGTCATGGTCAACGGCATTGCCATGGCAAGACTGTCGAAAGAGAGCGGGATGAATGCCAAAGTTGTGGCACTGCACTTATTGGAAGACGTGCTCGGCTGGGTTGCGGTGCTTGTTGTTGCCGTGGTTCTTTACTTCTGGGATATTCCTGTTCTTGACCCTCTTCTCGCCGTCATCATCACGCTCTATATTTTGTCAGGCGTCGTTAAAAATCTGAAAGCAATGCTGCCGGTTTTTTTGCAGGCAGTGCCCAAAGAGCTTGATCTCGGAGTGATCACAAGAGAAATTGAGGCGCTGGAGCATATTCATGCAGTTCATCACGCCCATATCTGGTCACTCGATGGAGTAAATACAGTTTTTACAGCCCATCTTGAAGTGGATACCCTGCTTGATGCCGAAGCCTACAAGCAACTCAAAGAGCTGATCAGAACACTTGTTGAGCGATATGGCATGTATCACTCAACCGTAGAGATCGAATACCCTGGAGAAGCGTGCAGGAATGTTCTTTCAGCGTGATCACGTTGAGTGCATTATTTATTGCATTCGACTGAAGCGATCATGGCTTGATATAGGCGTTGAGGCCAATGGTGACAGGTTTTCCGTTAACCTCTGCTTGAGTGACGGTGTTTCCATGCGTGCTCGCAACGACAAGAGTTTTTCCCGATGCTGAAGGTGTGGGCTTTTCAAGATCAATTTCAATACAGAGTTTGTTGTTTTTGATTTCGACAGTCATGGCCATTGTTTGAGCTCCCTTTGTTTGGGTGAGTTAAAAAGCGTACATATCTTTTAGAATATCTTGAAATGATAATAACCGGAAAACTCAAATGAAAAAACTATTATTACTGCTGCTTGTCCTGCTTGGTGGATGCACTGGCATTCCTGAGGGACTTACTGTTGTCGATAATTTTTCGCTGAACCGCTATCTTGGCACCTGGTATGAAATTGCACGCCTTGATAACCGTTTTGAAAAGGAGCTTGATCCGGTATCTGCGACCTATTCGCTTGCTGATGACGGCAGCGTCAAGGTGGTCAATAAAGGATTTGATGCCAAAAAACAGGAATGGAAAAGTATCAATGGGCGCGGTGTTTTTCTTGATGACAGGGATACCACCAAAGGTGCGTTGAAGGTTTCTTTTTTTGGCCCTTTCTATGCAAGCTATAATATCCTTGCTCTCGACCAGGTGGATTATCGCTGGGCGATAGTATGTGGTCACAATCGCTCATTATTCTGGATTTTATCCAAGGATCCCACTATGGAGCCTGCGCAACTCAATGAGCTGGTTGCAAAATCGGCATCCTTTGGGTTTGATCCTGCCAAGCTGCGTTATCTTGGCAAGCAAAAATCGCAGCCATAATAAAGAACTTTAAGGCTTTACCTTTATGCGTATAAAAAGGTATTCTGTGGTCTGTGATGCCTTAAGCAGATGGAACAGGGATTGATTTATCGGAAATCAGTATACTACGATGGGCAAGTACTCCAAACTCAAGGGAAGAATTTTGTCAGGTACGGCAGCCAGCAATATTGAGTTTCGGGAACTCTGTCGGCTCCTCATTCGCCTCGGGTTGAAGTGCGTGTCAGGGGAGATCATCATATATTTGTTAAGGAAAACATTGCAGAAATTGTCAACTTGCAGCCAAACGGGAGTAAGGCCAAGCCTTATCAGGTCAAGCAGGTCAGATCAATTTTAACGAAGTATATACTTGGAGATGCTGATGTCGATTAAATACGAAGTGATTATCTACTGGAGCAAAGAAGATGATGTTTTCATTGTGGAAGTTCCGGAGCTTCCCGGGTGTATGGCTGATGGGTTGACTTATGAAGAGGCCGTAACGATTGCTCAAAGAGTTATTGAGGAGTGGGTCGAAACCGCTTATTCACTCGGCAGGCCAGTGCCTGAACCAAAGGGGCGGTTGATGTATGCGTGACCTGTAGTCTTCAGCATGTTAAGGTTCGGTTGAAGCAGCTTACAAAAATGTTTATTGCTCACTTACCCCACTTCCACCACATGTTGCAGCTCCCACATTCTCCGATAAAGCCCATTTTCAGCCATTAACTCACCGTGAACCCCCTGTGCCACAATTCGGCCCTTCTCAAGCACAAGAATCCGGTCATATTGCTCCATTGCCTTTAGGCGGTGGGTAATTGTTATCAGCGTTTTTCCCGCACTGATGGCGTTCAGGGTTTCCGTTACCTCACTCTCCGTTACCCCGTCAAGGTTGGCAGTTGCCTCATCAAGAATCATGATTGGGGCACTTTGCAGCAGGACTCGGGCAATGGCGATACGCTGACGCTCTCCTCCACTGAGTTTCATGCCATGCTGACCGCACCATTCGTCGAGCTTGGTGGTGAAGTGGCTGAGCCCGGCGGCGGCGAGCGCTTTTTTGAGATCGTTGTCGGTGGCGTCTGGCGCTGCAAGGGTCAGGTTTTCGCGAATGGTTTCGGCGAAGAGGTAGGTGCGCTGGGAAACGAGAGCAATGTTGCGTCGCAGCTCTTCGGGGTCGAAGAGGGTGATGTCCTGGCCTCCAATAGAAATGCTTCCTTCGCTGCTGTTCCAGAAACGCATGAAGAGTGAGGTAATGGTTGATTTTCCCGCACCGCTTGGGCCAACAATGGCGATGTGCTCACCGGGGAGAACGGCGAAGGTGAGGCGGTCGAGTGCTTTTGCTGTGCTGCCGGGGTAGCTGAAGCTGAGTTTCTCGACCAGAATGGTATGCTCTGCCGGAAAGGGGCGGGGAGTAACAGGGGCCACAGTCTCAGGCCTGGCGTCAAGAATTTCAAAGAGGCGCTCACCGGCGTGCTGATCGGCTTCAAGGTGCTTGAGGGTGGATGGCAGCGGAAGAAAAGGCTCAAACGAGGCCATGACGGCGAGAGTGATGACCGTGAGAGAAATTCCATTGATGGCGCCTTTGACAAGTAAAGGCAGGAGAACCAAAATAATAGCAATAAGAGCCCCGTTCATGAGAAGGCCGGTGAGCGATTCGTGCAGCCCTTCGATAATAGCGTTCTTTCTCTCGAACTGGAGCTTTACTTGTTCGGCCTTCTGCATCGCGGCGAGGTGTGCTGGCAGTTTTCCATAAAGTTGCAGTTCCCCGATGCCCTGGAAAAGATCGAGTGCCAGTATCTGCTGTTCGGCCTTGAAGTTCATGATGCCGACGGAAAGCCCCCTGCTTAACTGTTTGGTCAAAAGAGGGACACCAATACCCGCAAGAGTATGAAAGAGAAGGATAAGCAGTGCGGCTTGAACAGAGTAAAAGCCAAGAAGAAACCACATCAGCGCTGCCACAAGCAGTGCGGTGAGCGGTGGGCCAAGCACTCTGGTGTAGATGTTTTCGAGACTCTGGATGTCGTCAACAACCCGTTGCAGCAGGTCGCCGCTTTTGAAGTGCATGAGACGAGCCGGAGCGAGTGGCTCGATGGCATCGTAAAACCAGAGGCGCAGTTTTGCAAGAATCCTGAAGGTGATATTGTGGGAGATGAGTCGTTCTGCGTAGCGGAAGACTCCCCGGCCAAGGCTGAAGAGCTGAACCCCTATAATACCGACTTGCAGACTGCCTGTCGGGGGTTGCAGCGCAGCCTTGGCGATGATGTAGGCGGAGGTCATCAGAAGCCCGATGCTGCTGCCGGTTGTGGCAAAGCCGATGAGTGCGGCAAGGGCCATCCACCAGAAGTATGGTTTGACCAGAGCAATGAGGCGAAAAAAGGTTTTCATGATGGACTCTCCTGTTGCAGAAGCAGGCTGTCGTGGTAAAAGCCATTATTGGCAATCAGCTCCTCGTGGGTACCGCACTGGGTGATTTTTCCCCCGCTGACCACGATGATCTGTTCGGCTGAACGTATGGTTTCGAGACGATGGGCGATGATGACGGTCGTTCTTTCTCTCATCAGCTCCTGAATAGAGCTGCGCAGCGCCGCTTCAAGTTCAGGGTCGGTGTGCGAGGTTGGCTCATCGAGCACCAGCAGCGGAGCGTTTTTAAGGAACGCACGCGCAAGCGCCACCCGTTGCGCCTCTCCTCCGCTCAGACGTGCACCCTCTTCGCCAATCATGGTCTCAAGTCCGTCAGGCAGTGTACTGACAAAGGTGGTAAGGCCGGTTTTCTTCAGGGCGCTCTCCATCTCCTCTGATGAAGCCTCCGGTTTTGCGAGGAGAATATTTTCTCGCAGTGTGGCATTGAAAAGATAGGGATGTTGAGGAACCCAGGAGATCTGCTTGTGCCATGCCTCAAGCGGGATGTCATGAATCGGGTTGCCGTCAATGGTGATGCCTCCTTCACCGGGCTCCTGAAAGCGAAGGAGCAGGTTGATCAGGGTACTCTTGCCAGCACCGCTCGGGCCGATGATGGCGGTGGTTTTTCCTGCAGGAATAGTGGTATTGATGCCCTCAAGCGCTGGCTGGGATCCTCCGGGATAGGTGTAGCTCACATCAGTAAAGAAAATTGGCTGCTTTCCGGCGCGCTCCTGCACGGCAAAGGCAGGTTTCGGCACAGAAACCGGGCTACTTTGATCAAGGATGGCAAAGATCTCCTTTGAGGCGCTGACCCCCTCCATTCCGGCATGAAATTTGGTGCCAAGCTGGCGAAGCGGGAGATAGAAGTCGGGTGTAAGTATCAAGACAAAAAGCGCGTGCTGAAAAGTGAGTTTTCCGCTCATAAGCCGGAGGCCGATGCCGACCGCAATGATGGCCATGCCGATGGTGCCCACCAGTTCAAGCGTCAGGGAAGAGAGAAATGCCACTTTCAGGACGCGCATGGTAGCATGGCGGAAGCTTTCGCCCGACTTCTCAATGGCGTCGTGCTGCCGTTTGCTCTGCGCAAAGAGTTTCAGCGTCGGAAGCCCTTGCAGCACATCAAGAAAGAAACCGCTCATCCGGCTCATGGTTTTCCACTGCTTTTCAGTCATCGCGCTGGCCGATTT
>CAILXE010000115.1 GCA_903838095.1 uncultured Chlorobiaceae bacterium | reverse complement strand
GGGCACTGGGTGCCCCAGCATCGGGAGAGAATATTTATTGTTGGTTTTCGGGAGGATTGCGGATTCAGCTTTGATCGTCTTACCCTGCCAGTCGGCAGCGAGCGCCCTGTCATAGAAACTATATTGCACTCTGAAAACGGCATGGAAGATGAGGAGCCCCCTTATACCATCGGCCCATTGGCAAGAATATCTGAAAGGTATACCCTGTCAGATCATCTCTGGCAGTATCTTCAGCAGTACGCTGAAAAACATAGGGCCAAAGGAAACGGTTTTGGATTTGGTCTTGTTGGGCCTCATGATGTAGCCAGAACACTTTCGGCAAGATATTACAAGGATGGCTCCGAAATACTGGTGAAGCAGGATGGAAAAAATCCTCGCCGGCTTACCCCGAGGGAGTGTTCACGACTGATGGGCTTTGACTGTCTGAATGGTAACAGTTTTGTAATTCCTGTTTCGGATACCCAAGCTTACCGGCAGTTTGGAAATGCCGTTGTTGTTCCAGTGGTGAGGTCAGTAGCAGAATATATGCTGGAATACTTGATGGATGGCGTTACCTCTGACCAGTTGCGTTTTGATTTTGGTATGCTGATGTCCGAAAAAGCTCTTCATTATGGCTGATGTTGTTTCGTCGGAAACACGAAGCCGCATGATGTCCGGCATTCGGTCTGAAAATACTATTCCTGAAATAACAGTACGCAAAGGCCTTCATGCACGGGGTTTCAGGTTCAGGCTCCATTACCCGGGATTGCCGGGAACGCCGGATCTTGTGTTCCCGAAGTACCGCGCAGTTATTTTTGTTCATGGATGTTTCTGGCATGCCCATGAGTGCGCACTCTTCAAATGGCCGAAAACAAGAGCGGATTTCTGGAAAGAGAAGATTGGCAAAAACAGAATTCGTGACCTTGCTGTTATGGAAAAACTTGCACTGCAGGGCTGGAGAGTTCTGCTTGTCTGGGAGTGTGCCCTGAAAGGCAAGGAGCGAAGGTCAATTGATGAAATTGTTGATTCTTGTGCGGAATGGCTGTTTTCAAGCTCAAAAAAAAGTGAAATCAGAGGGCAACATGCGACTATCGACACTGCAATCACTCATGCGAAACAAGGGCTGCCGAACGATGTACTCGAAAGTACTTGCAGCAAATGACAACAGAAAGCAGCAGGTATATTTCGGCGGGGACTTTCAGGCGATCAATATTATTCCTTTTGACTCGATAGCGCCTGATCCGGATAAGCCTCATATATTCAAGGCATTACTTAATTATTGGTGGCTTTCCGATGACGGAAGCATACACCATGCACTCCGGGCCCAACTCATACTCTATCCCCAATACCCTGAAGTAAGGTTTTCGGGTTTCCTTCAGGGCTGTTCTGCTGCCCCGTCAGAACTTATGGATGAGCGTCTGAGACTGGCTGGGCGAATCCTTTTTCTGGGGATATGTCCTGACGGCAAAATTATCGGTTACCTCTGTCATCAGGATAGTGAACTTGCAAGGGAGTTTGCTTTACTTGATGAACTACCCCGAAGCGGTGTTTTTCAGGAACCTGGTCTCGATATCAGCTCGATTGATGAACGATCGTTACTTGTCGAGAAACTGAGGGAAATTCATTTGACAGGCTGGATCCGTTCAAGAAAACTGGGCAGAAACGGTGTCATATTACCCTGTGAAGCTCCAAATTGCGGCGGGATGACACTGGAGGCTGAACTTGATATTCTTCCCAACAGTCGTTCAGAACCCGACTATCTTGGTTATGAGGTTAAGCAATACGCTGTCAGCAACTTTCAGCGTGTCAACAGTGGTGCACTGACTCTCATGACCCCTGAGCCAACAGGTGGTTATTACAGGAGTGCCGGTATTGAAGCATTTATTCGGAAATTCGGTTATCCCGATATGACGGGTAAGTCTGACCGTGAAGACCGCTTCAATGTTGGGGGTATTCACAAGGTGGGCGAGTATCACCGTTTGACAAACCTTCAGATTGTGCTTAAGGGGTTTGACAGGGTCACGGGAAAAATTATTGATGCAACGGGAGGAATAACTCTGATGAATAGAGAAGGTGAAGAGGCTGCGGTTTGGGGATATGATGCGCTTATGACCAAATGGAACCGGAAGCACAACAAGGCGGTATACATCCCAAGCCAATGCGTTCAGTCACCGGAACGAAAATACTGGTACGGAAACCTGATACGCATAGGCACCGGAACGGATTTTATAAAGTATCTGCAAGCTATGGCAGAAGGCAAGGTGTACTATGATCCTGGCATCAAACTTGAAAATGCCTCAACCAGACCGCGCACGAAACAACGCAGTCAGTTTCGTATAAAGTCAGTCAATCTCCCGGCGCTCTATCACCGTATGGATAGTGTTGATTTGTGCGAGGGACAAGCGGCATCATCGTGATTTTCTTCCATCGCAAGGGGGGACAGGAATAACGGAAAGGCGTTCATTTATCCCTGCCATGATGAGTTTTGCCGTAACAGCGCAGACAATGAAGGAGGGTTCAAAAATGCCGCGTGCAGACTGGAGACAGATGCAGCAGTACCTTGTGACTCTGCCTCTCGAAGGAGTGCTGGCGGTATTCAACAGTATTATTGACCCAATTCTTCAGCAACTGAAAACACTCAGCATTGCAAACAGGAATCTCAGCAAGGCTCGCTACATTCTTCTCCCGCGCCTGATGAGCGGAGAGGTGGTGGTATGAGATTTGAACAATATTCTATTGACACAATTGGCCCGAATAAAGGGCGTTACGTCGATAACTTGCGTCGATAACTCCCGGGATAAATCTCTAAGCTATTTTTTTAAAGTATTTTACAATATTGACGTTGTTTGTCAAAATGTCAATAGAATGTCAATAGCCGGTCAATACCTTGTCATCAATCCTGAAACGGATTGGCACATAATAAATTTGCTTCCTTTTCAATCCTTCTGCTTTACCTTCTGCCTCACGCCGCACCTGAGAAACTCCTTTCAAATACCACCAAATACGGTTATTTTCTTTTGTTGCCAGCAGGGACTACAGAGTTTTTATGTTACAGAAAAAAGGGTACTTATTGAATTGTTCCCAATAAAACATGCCGCTACTATGGAATACACTGATACTACCAAACAGCTGCTACTCTGTGAGATAGAACAATTGCCTAACGTCTATCTATCGGAATTGCAAAACTTTATTCAATATTTGCAGTTTAAGCAAGCCAGTGCAAATAGTGCAGTCCATCATACCTTACAGCCAACGGATGATCCGATTCTTCGTTCATGTGGATTCATTGATAGTGAACCATTTTCCGAAACCATTGACAATACGTTGTATGGTGCATTATGAAGAGCATATTTATTGATACATGGGGTTGGATCAATCTATTCAATCGTAAAGAACCTCATCACAACAATGTAAGCCAACTTTACAAGAGCTTGCGACAAAGGCAGGCGACAATTGTTACAACCGATTTTGTTTTAGATGAAGTCTATACGTTGTTATTCAGGCGCGTTCATGTTACGCAAGCGCAACAAGCCGTTCATGTTATCTCACAAGCAATGAATGCAGGCTATATTAACCTGGTTTGGATTACACCTGAACGATTTGATGCAGCGCAAACGCTACGCCTGAAATTTCACGATAAACCAGATATCTCTTTTACTGATTTGACATCAATGGTTGTTATGCAGGAGCTGAAAATAAGCAAGATTATTACTGGAGATGCCCACTTTACCCATGTTGGAATGGGGTTTGTATTATTGCCATAAAAACCAGCCATCTATCAAAACAATAATACCAAACAGCAAAGCAACAAAGAGATTTTTTGGAGAAAAAAATGAAAAAGACGATATACTTTGATAAAAATGAGCAAGAATTAGCGGAATCACTTGAAAAGGAGAACTGGATATCCGATCTTGACACGGAAGAAAAAAATCAATATGCAGAGAATGCCCTGTATAGCCTTAACACAAAAAAATCAGTATAAAAATAAACGCCCAACAAAAAAAGTCAGAAGAGACGGGATAAACACAGTTTGATTTGCAATTGTCAATACCTCGTCACCCGTTCTCTTTCGCTACCCTCGACGAAAGAGCCCTTTTCACCATTTTCTCTACATTCGTTTCCATATTTGCCGTCAACAACTCAATGTCAGGATGAGTTTTGGCATAAACACGAAAGATTTCGTCGGCAAATGACTGGCCGATAGCCGACACCCCGTCAAAGTCAAAAATGACATGCTTGAACCTCTCTATGCGAGCCAAGAGCCTTTTCGCCTGGGATCGAGAGACAAGTTTCTCGTTTTCATATTGCGCTAACCGAACAGGAATAACGGTTTTGTTAAACTGAAATTCATCCGGCCCTGCATAATCATCAAAAACCGCCTGGATATCACGCTCCGAATTTCGCTTGAGAAGCATATATACCGCAGTACCAGATTCATTTTCAGAAAACTCGGTCTCCAGAATAAAATCAAATGCTGATTGGTCATCATGACGAAAACTCACCCCTTTTGAATCAATTCGGAACTCATCAAATACCCGCGAAGAAAAGAATATCCCTTCTCCTGTATGATGATCCGGATCTGTCGTCAATTTTCCTTTAGATAATTCAAAGAGAGCCTGGCGCTCATCGTTCAGATTGCATAATCTCCTAATCCTCCAGAAGATGCCCTCTCCATCATCAGCCACAATGAAGATGATTTTTTCCTTGTCTCTTATAGCGGAGATAGAAACATGTTGCCCACCCGAATGATCAATGGCGTTATTGACCATTTCTGTAAATCCGTATTGACAAATATGGATGATGTTGTCAGGCAATCCTTCAACAATAAATGAATAGTGATCTCTCCAGACCCCATCTTCTGTAAATTCATCGTCGAGTTGAAACAGTGACTTGTACTCCCTTACATCCCCCAAAAAATATCTTTTTCCCTTTCCCGTACCGTCAGAGTTCAAGCACCCCTCTTTTTCGAGGAGTTTTATATGGCTATGTACCGCTTGAGGGGTTATAGAGAATATTTGGGCAATATGTTTACAAATATCAGCAGGATGAAGCCTGACATCCATGACGATTTGGTGCCGTATGTTCTCCCCTCTTTCTTTATTATTCATGCTTCGTCCTTTATGAAAATCATTTTCTTAAAGGATAATTGTTTTTTTCTTAAAGGACAAAAGGTATTTTATTCCTGTTCAGCGCATGACGAATGGGGCAAATCCCGGTGTCACCGAAAAATGTATGATGCTTTATTCTGTCAGATACGTTAATTTTGAAAAAAATACGCAGGCAATAACAATCACTGAAGAGGTGGCGACATGGCAACCGCAGAGCAGATAGAATCTGTCAAAATGTCAATAACTTGTCAATAGACTTTCAATGCGTTCTCATAAAGCCTGAAACGGATGAAGAAAAAGCAGCTCATGGATCTCATTGCCCTTGGCGAAGGTTTCACAACTGAGTTCAAGAGGTCGGGCACGTCGAATCTTGGTCGTGAGATCTGTGCTTTTGCCAATGCTACCGGCGGGGTGATTTTGATCGGTGTGGCGGATAATGGCGAGATTACTGGTGTTGATGATTTTAACCGTCTCAAGTCGGAGGTGCAGACAACGGCCCGTTCTGCTGAACCTCCGATAGCAGTTGATATTGCAAGTGTTGACAGGGTATTGTGCGTCACGGTGCCGGAACAGCATGGCAAGCCCTACTCATTCGGAGGCAAGTTTTTTATGCGTGAAGGGGCATCATCGCAGCAGATGTATCGTGAGGAGATTCGGAAATTTTTTTTCAGGGAGGGGTTGATTCATTTTGATGAAACACCCTGCGACCGCTTTTCGATTCAGGATGATTTGACTTATGACGCCTGGAAACTTTTTCAGCGTCGGGCAAAAATTCCGGCGGATATGGCGCCTTTGACTGCTCTTGCCAATCTGCACCTGTTCAAGGATGGTTCTATTGCCCATGCTGGCGCGTGGCTGCTGGCAAAGGATATCCGGAAATTTTCCATCAGCGCCGATGTTGCCTGCGCCTTGTTTCTCGGTACCGACAAGGAGCGGATTCTTGACAGGCGCGGTTTCGACAGCGATATCTATTCCATGATTGATGATGTGGTGGTCTATATTCTCTCCAAAATCAATGTGGAGTACATTATCAAGCATGTCAAGCGTGAGGAGCGGCCTGAACTGCCTGAAGAGGCGTTGCGCGAGACAGTGGTGAATGCGCTTGCCCATCGCGATTATCGCTCCACGGCAAATGTGCAGGTCTATATTTTCAAGGACAGGGTGGAAATTGTCAGTCCTGGCGGACTCCCTGCAGGCATGACAAAGGCTGATCTTGGCTTCAAGAGTATTCCCCGCAATCCGCTCTTGTTCGGGATGTTGCATCGCATGGAGGCGGTAGAGCATATCGGATCAGGAATCCGGCGGATCCGCAATTTGTGCCGTGATTATGGAGTTGCAGTACCTCAGATTGATGTTTCGGAGCATTGGTTTACCGTGACTTTTCCACGACCAGGGGGTCGAGTTGAAAGTCCACAGCCAGAGTTAACCCATCATGACAAGATCCATGAGGCCCATGATGAGGCCCATGATGAGGCCCATGATGAGGCCCATGATGATTTGACTGATATTGAAAGACAGATTCTTGAGATGTGTATGGTTGGTCAACGAACAGGTTCGGAGCTTCGTTTAGCTGCCGGTTATTCGTCCAGAAGTGGAAACTTCAAACGTAGTCTCGAAAAACTGCTTGATCAAGGGCTTATTGAAATGACTATTCCTGACAAGCCGCGCAGTAAAAAACAGAGCTATCGGCTTACCGAACGAGGAGTCAGGCTTCAAAAAACAAGAAAGGATCAAATGTGATCCTCTCCACCGAAGATGCTCTTGTTCAGCAAACTATGGCAGAGTATCAGGAGCGACGCTACAGGTCTGCCTGTGGAGAGCTATACCGAGGAAGAGGTGAAGGTGAGGGCTGAGGAGATTTCTCCCCACGTCTACCGTGTCTATCCAAAAATTCCTTCGCCATTTTATGAAAAAACAGTGGCGGCGTAGCGTATTTTTTGTAAGTTTACAGAAAAACAACTGACGACAATGGTTATGAAACAACAATCATTTCGGGCCCCGGCACTCTGGTGTCTCTTGCTTTTTGTTTTTCTGAGTGGTTGCGGCAGTTCACAGCAGTATGCCTCGTTTGCCAGGGATGGTGCGGCTTATACCGGCGCAGTTGCAGCGCTGGCGGACAGGGCAAGCGCCGTCAGGGTGGAATCATCCTCATTTTCTCTGCTTCAGCAGCGCGATGAGTTGTCCAGAACGTATAAAGGCATGGAGCTGAAAAATGCTCTCAGAGATTCGATTCGGCACACGAATCAATCAGATCTTGGGGCCATTGGCGATAATCTCCGCTCAAAAGATGTGGCGATCTCTCTGCAAAAGTATTTTATCGCTTTGCAGGAGCTTGCAGAGTCAAAAGCGCCGGAGGATATCAGCTCAAAAACCAGCGACATTATCGAGAAGCTTGATGATGCCATGAAGACGCACTTCCACACATCACTATCGCTTCCCTCTTCAGTTGCCCCTTTTGTTGTTTCGCATATCACGGAAAGAGCGCTGCACAAGGAGCTGGTCACCCGAAAAGATATTATCCTGAATGCTCTCAATATTCTTGACGGGTTGCTCAACGCCATCAACCGGGAGATTGATGGTCAGGCAAGAAATATAAGAAATGCAAGGGTTGCGCTGCTTATTCAGCCAGCCTATCAGGACACAACCTCGGCTTCGCTGCGCTCTTTGCCCGACAAGGAGCTTTGGGTGGCGCTCCGGCAGAAGGGAATGCTTGGAACTGCCTCAGAAGCTGAGGATAAAAAGGCCATAGCGGATATAAAAAAAAACGGCATCAAGTTCAGGGAGCTTTTCATGAAGATGACGAAAGAATAGGAGATGATGATGGAACAGATGAACAATGTCCCTTTGCTTGAATTGTCGGCTTTTGCCGAGAGTTTTTCCGTTGCCGTTATGGAGAAGCATCTGGCAGAGTCCTCCATGACGCCGGAAGAGAAGACGGCATTTCGTGAACAGTATCAAAACATGCAGGCGATGCTGCTTCAGCTTCGGAAAGAATACGAGCATTATGAGAACGTACGCCCAGCCATCAAAGCTTCTCTGGAGGAGTATCGGCTTCTGTTGCGTCAAGGGCCGGAAGCAAGGGTGGCTTTGATTCAAAAACTTGCCGCTGTGCTTGAGCAGTCATCAAAGATTGATATTCTGGATGATGTGCTGCTTGATCTTCTGAGGGAAATTTGGCCGGAAGTGCAATGGCCGGAACAATTGCCTGCCTTTGAGGAGAGTGATGCGCCCGATGAATCCGGGTGGCCCCGGCTGCGGCTGAAAAATATTTTTGAAGCAAAGAACCGCAAGGCGCAGGAGTTCTGGAACAACTCATGGCAGTTGGTCAGGCTCGATATTGCATCGGCCATTGAAGAGCTGAAAAAAGAAAAGAAGCATCTTGAATCCCTTGGCAAGGTTATGGGTTTATGCAGCAAGATCGCCGGTCTGCTCAATAAAATTCCTGCTACGGTGGCGTAGCCTCTCCTCATCCATTAAGTAAAGTATAATCAATCACTTCCGGGGCGTTGTGATGGCGCACGTCCCGCAGAAGAGTATTCTTTGTATTTTATCATGAGGTTCTATATATTTTAACAATTGTAACGACATATAGAGATATAGGAATTCAGGCGCCCGCCTATGCAGTGTGCGCGGCTTTTTCACACCAAAACAGGAGTCAAGGATAATGGCAAAAAGAATTGTCGTATTGGGTGCGGGTACAGGCGGGACAATCGTGTCCAATAATTTGAGGAGGCACTTGCCAGAGGAGTGGGAGATCACGGTGATTGATCGTGATGATCAGCATATCTATCAGCCGGGAATGCTTTTTGTCCCTTTTGGGCTTCAAAAGGCCAGTACCCTGGTGCGCTCAAGGAAAAAGTATATTCTTCCCGGTGTGAATTTTGTGATTGATGAAATCACGCATATTGATCCTGAGAAACGGGAAGTGAAGACGAAAAGCCACTCTTTTTCTTATGATTTTCTCATTATCAGCACCGGATGCAATATTGCGCCTGAAGAGAATGACGGTCTGATGGATGCCTGGGGCAAAAATGCGTTTTCTTTTTATACCATTCCTGCCGCTGAAATGCTTCGCCAGAAATTGAAAGAGTTTAATGGCGGGAAGCTGGTGATGAATATTGCAGAGCTTCCTTTCAAGTGTCCTGTGGCCCCGATTGAGTTTGTCTTTTTGGCGGACTGGTTCTGCAGGAAGAAAGGTATCAGAGACAAAACCGAGATTGAGCTGGTGACTCCACTCTCCGGCGCGTTTACAAAACCCAAGGCATCTGCGGTCTTTACGGAGTCAGCCAAGAGCAAAAACATCAAGATAACAACAGGTTACGAGCTCAATGCGGTCAATGGCAAAGAGAAGTATATCGAGTCTGTACAGGGCGATAAAGTCTCTTTTGATACGCTGGTCATTGTGCCATCGACGATTGGGGATAAAGTTATCAGCCATTCGGGTATGGATGATGGTATCGGCTATGTGCCAACTCATCAAAATACCCTCAAAGCATTGAAGCACGAAAGGGTCTATGTGATTGGTGATGCCACCAACGTTCCAACCTCAAAGGCGGGCTCGGTTGCTCATTATGAGGCTGACGTTGTGGTGTTTAATATTATGGCTGAAATTCATGGCGTCAAACCGGAAGAGATTTACGACGGCCACTCTACCTGCTTCATCGTCTATTCCAAAGGCACCTCATCGTTGATCGACTTCAACTACAAGATAGAGCCTCTGCCAGGCAAGTTCCCGATGCCGAAACTTGGGCCATTCACGCTTCTTCATGAGACAAAGATGAACTGGAAGGGCAAGCTCGGTTTTGAATGGCTTTACTGGAATGTTCTCCTTGCCGGACGTCATCTGGGCGCGCCTCCAACCCTTGTTATGGCAGGCAAGGAAGTGGGATAACGTCAGCCCCCGGTCTGAAAGAGTGGTGTTCGAAATGCCTTCCTTCTCTAATATCACCTGATAGCCATTGGCAGGTTTAACTATATTTTTGTATACCGATATAGCTATTCCTGCCGGGCTTTCCCGCTGTACCCTTCTTCTCACGTTATCCATCTGAATTACTCTTCCGTCAATAAGGTTGTTGCCGGTGATTTCTTTTTTGAAGAGTTAATATCTTTTCTTAAAATAACGC
>CAILXE010000114.1 GCA_903838095.1 uncultured Chlorobiaceae bacterium | reverse complement strand
GACCCTGTCTGTTGGAGAAGGGGAGCTGTTCGGCTTTATCGGTGCTGACGGGGCGGGGAAAACAACCCTTTTTCGGATTCTCGCAACACTGCTGCTTCCCGATGAGGGGAAGGCAGAGGTGCTCGGACTGGATGTGGTGCGCTCTTACCGAGATATTCGCAAGCGCATAGGCTACATGCCGGGAAAATTCTCACTCTATCCCGATCTGAGCGTCGAAGAGAATCTCCGATTTTTTGCCTCGGTTTTTGGCACAACGGTTGAAAAGAATTATGAGCTGATCCGCGATATCTACAGCCAGCTTGAGCCCTTCAAAACAAGACGGGCAGGCAAGCTTTCGGGCGGGATGAAGCAGAAGCTGGCCCTCTCCTGCGCGCTCGTGCATCGGCCGGAGGTGCTGTTTCTTGATGAACCGACAACGGGTGTCGATGCCGTATCACGCCAGGAGTTCTGGCAGATGCTCGGCCGCCTCAGGGAGCAGGGGATGACCATTCTCGTCTCAACCCCCTACATGGATGAAGCGGTGCTCTGCGACCGTATAGCCTTTATGCAGGAGGGGAGGATGCTTGCTCTCGATACCCCGACCGGCATGACCGCCCTCTTCCGTAAACCGCTCTTTGCAATTCGTGCACGCGAAACCTGGCGGCTGCTCTGCGCCTTGCGAGCCTCTCCTCATGCCGCTTCCGTCTATGCCTTCGGCAGCTCACTGCACTATACCGACAACCGCCCCTCTGTCAAGGCCGATGAGCTGCTTGCTGCTCTTCAGGCTGAAGGGTTTACTGATGTCTCGGTGTCGGTGATTCAACCAGGGATTGAAGATACCTTTATCGCGCTCATGGAAGAGAAACAGGGGATCGCCCATGTATGAATTGGAGATTTTCTTGCGCCTTGACCTTACTCTTGACCTGAAAAGTGTGCCATTATGAGTGAGCCAGTGATCCATACCGACAAACTCACCAAGCGGTTTGGTGAGTTTGTGGCGGTTGATGCGCTCTCACTCACCATCTCCGGCGGAGAGATTTTTGGCTTTCTCGGAGCAAACGGGGCAGGCAAAACCACCGCCATCAGGATGCTGACCGGCCTTCTCGTCCCAACATCCGGCAAGGCCACGGTTGCCGGGTTTGACCTCTACACCGGTTCTGAGGGAGTGAAACGAAATATCGGCTATATGAGCCAGCGCTTCTCCCTCTACGACGACCTGACGGTGCGCGAGAACATCCGTTTCTTTGCAGGCATCTACGGCCTCACCAATCAGGCCATCAAGGAGAAGAGCCGCCAACTGCTTGAAACGCTCAAGCTGGAGGCTGTTGCTGATATGCGGCTGGCATCGCTTCCCCTTGGCTGGAAGCAAAAGCTTGCCTTTTCCGTTGCCATCCTGCACGAGCCCAGGATTGTCTTTCTTGACGAGCCTACCGGCGGTGTCGATCCGGTAACAAGGCGACGCTTCTGGGACATGATCTATGAGGCATCAGAACGGGGATTAACCATCTTTGTTACAACCCATTACATGGATGAGGCCGAATATTGCGACCGTCTCTGCATCATGGTAGACGGCAAGGTGGCAGCGCTTGACCGGCCTGATGCGATGAAGCGACAGTTCGGAGTGGAGAGCATGAACGAGGTGTTTATTCAGTTGGCAAGACCCGGTAAAACGGAGTGAAGGGAATGCAAAGTTGTAGGTTTTTTTCTGGCGACCTGGCTGGTTGGCTAAGCAGCGGTCATGGTTTCGATAGCGGTAAACAGGTGCCGGAAGGTCGCTGTTTAAGGAGATATATACTGCGATACAGTCATCGGAGGCACATTCCTTTCACTCGATAACGCAATGTTCTGAAATATTTTGCTGGGCTTTTTTGCAACAGTATTATTGTTATTATCGTATGTCAGGGTTATCTTTACTGAAAATCTTTTCATTGTACCTCATCTGCTGTTATGAAAAAAGATTTCTTCATCAGTTATACCGGTATTGATCAGCGATGGGCAGAATGGATTGCCTGGCAACTGGAAAAGACAGGTGGTTATTCCACGGTTATTCAGGCATGGGATTTTAATGCAGGCGGAAATTTTATCCTTGAGATGCATCGGGCTGCAAAAGAAACTGATCGCACGATTGCAGTTTTATCCTCTCGATATCTTAAATCTTTATACACACAACCTGAGTGGGCTGCCGCATTGGTTCAAGATCCTGCAGGAACCAAAAGACTACTGATTCCAATTCGCATTGAAGATGTCCAACCTGATGGATTACTTGCAGCGCTGATTTATATCGATCTGGCTGGATTATCAGAGAGTGTTGCGAAAGATCGTTTGCTCAAAGAAATACGGCAAACGTTAAGCAGCGATTCTGCTCGGCCAACAACAGCACCCGACTTTCCTTCTTCAGCTTTGCATTCCATGAAGAATGAGCCCCGTTTCCCCGGCACACTGCCACCTGTCTGGAATCTTCCACGACGCAATCCGAATTTTACCGGTCGCGTTCAGCTCCTTGAGGATATTCGCGAATCCTTGAATAAGGAGCACAATACTGCTTTGACGCAGCAGGCGCTCTATGGGCTTGGTGGGATTGGCAAGACGCAGCTTGCCATGGAATATGCCTGGCAACAGAGCGCATCATACGAACTTGTCTGGTGGCTTCGCGCAGAAGCACCGTCAAGCCTTATTGCTGATTACATCGCACTGGCAACTGAACTGCAATTGCCGGAAAGGAATGAGTCAGAACAGGAGCTTGTTGTTCAAGCTATGCGGAAATGGCTGGACAAGCACCAAGGCTGGCTGCTCATATTTGACAACGCCAAAGATGCAAAGAGTATCCGCGATTATCTCCCCGAATCGACGGGAGGGCATGTGCTGATCACCTCCCGGAATCAGGACTGGAGAGCGTTCAGCAAGCCATTATCAATAGAAGTTTGGAATAGGAATGAAGCCATTGCCTTTTTGCAGAAACGCACCGGGCTGTCGGATGAAAATGTTGCTGACAAGCTTGCAGAAGCCCTTGGCGACCTCCCGCTTGCTCTGGAACAAGCCGCAGCCTATATCGAAACCAGAACAAAAACTTATGCTGAATATCTTGATCTGTTTAACTCCCGTCGAAAAGAGCTGTGGGAAAGAGAAGCACCACCGGACGGCTACCCAGATACCATCGCAACAACGTGGAGTCTTGCCTTTGATGAGATAAAGAGAATCCTCATGGCCAAAGAGCTGCTCTCGCTCTGCAGCATGGCGGCTCCAGACACCATTCCCAAAAGCCTACTGGAGAAAGCTCTGGAGCATTATGAGCATGACGCGGAGGCAAAGGTAGTCATTGATAGCTTTACGCTTGATGATGCCATTGCGGAGCTTCGTTCCTATTCACTAATCACCCCTGACACGGAAAACATTTCAACGCATCGGCTTGTCCAAGCTGTGGTTCGTGACCGGATGAGTAAAGATGAGCTTGCAAGGTATCGGGATGCGATGATACAAGCGTTGAGTGATCGGTTTCCGGATAAGGCATACGAAAACCCATCTTGCTGTCCAGAATGTGCAAGCTTGCTGCCTCATGCGCAAGTTTTGCTTGAAGATGTAAGCTATGATCAGGATGAAAGCTGTCAGGAACGGGCACTCTTGATAAATAATACTGGAGAGTATCATTATGGGCGGGCTGCATACGCCGATGCTGAGCCGCTGTTCCATCGTGCGTTAGAGATCAGACAAAATAAGCTGGGCTCGGAGCATCTTGATGTAGCTTATAGCCTGAACAATCTGGCAATAGTGCTGGCAGTAAGGGGGGAAAGATTGAAAGCGGAGTCGCTTTTCCGTCGAGCATTGGGGATCAGGGAAAAGCAGTTGGGTTCGGAACATCCTGATGTAGCCACAAGTTTGGATAATCTTGCCGGATTGCTACAAGGAAATGGAAAATACGCTGAAGCAGAGCCGCTAATTCGTCGAGCATTAGGGATTAGGGAAGCGCAGTTGGGCTCTCAGCATCTTGATGTAGCAGTAAGCCTTGTCAATTTTGCTCTATTGCTGACTGCAAAAGGTAATTACGCCGAAGCGGAGTCGCTTTTCCGTCGAGCATTAGGGATCAGGGAAAAGCAGTTGGGCTCGGAACATCCTGATGTAGCCTCATGCTTGGACAATCTTGGATTATTGCTGAACACACAACGCAATTATGCAGATGCAGAGCCGCTTTTCCGTCGTGCATTGGGGATTAGGGAAGATCAATTGGGTTTTGAACATCCTGGTGTAGCCTCAAGCCTGAATAATTTAGCACTATTGCTGATGAACGCAAAAGGGAACTTTATCGAAGCGGAGCCACTTTTTCGTCGTGCGCTGGTAATCAATGAAAAGCAGTTGGGCTCTGAGCATCCCTATGTAGCCACATGCCTGAACAACTTGGCTATAGTGCAGGATGCGAAAGGAAAAAGCACCGAAGCGAAGTCTCTCTACCGTCGTGCATTGGAAATTCGTGAAAAAAAGTTGGGCTTGGAGCATCCAGATGTCGCCATAAGTTTGAATAATCTTGCGGGATTCCTTAAGGCAAAAGGGAAATATACCGAAGCGGAACCGCTCTACCGTCGAGCAATGGAGATCAGGGAAAATCAGTTGGGCGCTGAACATCCTGATGTTGCCCAAAGCCTTAGTAATCTTGCGGTATTATTGGAGATGCGGAAAAAGTTCACAGAAGCGAAGCTGCTTTACCGTCGAGCTCTCAGAATCATGGAGAAAACTTTAGGAAAAAATCATCCTTCGACAGTTTCAGTTCGAAAGAATTGTGCCAGACTGCATATTAAATAACGGGTGAATTGCCTTAATAATCTATCCTGAGAAAATTCAGGCTTTGTCACCAATTTCCACGATCGGTTCACCTGCATGTATCAGTTCCAGAGCAAAAAACCTGCACCTATTAGCAAAAGAAAAACAATGTTTCGGTTTAATCTCAGCGTTTCAATATAACTCCTGATTGAAAACCCTCCACGCTTTTTGTCATGACAATGTCTGGCATTTCTGTTATATTTATTCGTCAATATAAACAAGACCTATTTTTTCATGATGCCACAAACTGCCAGAACCGAAAAACTTGATCTTCGCCTGTCACGGCAGGCCAAGCAGGTGTTGCGTAGCGCAGCTATAGCCGCACATCGATCCGTCAGTGAGTTTGTTCTTGAGAGTGCTCTGTCACGTGCAGAAGAGACACTGGCTGATCGACGTTCGTTTAGCCTTGATGACAAACAATGGACGGTATTTATGGAAGCGCTTGATGCATTGCCACGTGAGTTGCCAAGGCTTAAAAAGCTTTTTCAGGAACAAAGTATTTTCGAGAACGAGTAACACGCCATGTCAACACGCTTCTCGATTGAAAAGCTGCGCAGTGATCATGCCATAGATGATTTTGATTGCGGTAGCAAGGAACTTAACAGATTTCTTGTTCGCCATGCCCTTGCCAATCAACAGGCTTGTTCATCGCAAACTTATGTCGGGCTGGCAGATCTGTCGGTTGTTGGTTTCTATACCCTTACTGTTGGCCAGGTAAATTATGAAGATTCCCCGCAACGCCTGACCAAGGGACTTGCGCGGCATCCAGTTCCGATCATGTTGTTGGCTCGTCTTGCTGTGAGCAACAACTGGCAAAAGCGTGGTATTGGTTCTGGTCTTTTGAAAGACGCAATGCGGAGAACCTTGCAAGCCGCTGATATTGCAGGTATCCGAGCCTTCGCCGTCCATGCCAAAGACGATGCTGCTCAGCAATTTTATGCCCATTTTGATTTTATCCCGTCACCGGTCGACCCTTATCACTTGTTCCTTTTACTGAAAGATGTTCGTCGGATCATCGAAATGTAGCCAATAAACGGAATGCACAGTTTCAGAGGCTTTCTGCTCAAGGAGTTTTATCACATTTTCCGTGACCGCAGAACGGCGGCCATTCTCTTCGGGATGCCGCTTATCCAGTTGCTTCTCTTTGGTTTTGCCATTCGCAACGAGATTCAGGAGGTCAATCTCGGAATATACGACCAGTCGCATGATGCTGTTACCCGGGAGATTACCGACAAGCTTGCCTCCTCTGGCTACTTTGTCATGAGGCAGGAGCTGCACTCCACAAAAG
>CAILXE010000113.1 GCA_903838095.1 uncultured Chlorobiaceae bacterium | reverse complement strand
TTTCTAATGTCCTTCAGAGTGTGGCCCTTCTTGCCAATCGTGACATTGAGCTTGAATTTGATCCCCATTGCCTCAAATGCCTTGACCTGTCTCCTGACCACTTCTTTGGGTAGGCGATAGGCAGGAATGCCATAGGTGAGCATACCACCAGCTTCCGGCATTTTGTCATAAACTGTCACCTGATACCCGGCTTTTCTCAGATAATATGCTGCAGACAAACCTGCAGGTCCTGCACCGACAATAGCCACGCTCTTCTTGAGCTGTTTTTTGGGCGCTGTCAGGAACTCTTCGGCATTGTCCAGTATGTAGTCACCGACAACACGTTCGACGTTTCGAATGGAAACCGCTTCATCAAATTCGGAGCGGTTACATTTCGATTCGCATAAATGGGGGCAGACCCTTCCTGTAATTGCCGGAATCGGGTTGTTTGCAAGGATAATCAGAGCGGCAGCGTGAAGATTTCCGTTACGAACATGCTCCATATAGGCCGGAATCTCAATATTTCCTGGGCAGGTTTCGGCGCAGGCAGGTTGTGCCACCCTCACGCTGCCAAAAATAGAATGGTACCGGTTCTCTCCAAGAAGAGCGCCACACTTTGTGCCCCCTTTTCTCAAACAATGAAACAGATCCTCAGGAGTCCTGTAATACCAGCATCTCGGCTCCTGGCAGATGTTGCCGCCAATGGTGGCCATGTTTCTGATCTGGGGTGAAGCAACCACTCGGGCTGCTTCTGCCAGCAGCGGATATTTCTCTCTTATCGTCTCGTCCTTGCAGATTTCTGTGAGGGTGGTGAGTGCTCCGATCCGAAGCCCTTTCTTAGTTGCTTTCACATAGCTTAAGCCCGGAATTGTCTTGAGATCAACCACGATCTCAGGCGTCTTGGAATGAATTTTATCCTTGAGCACACCGAGCAGATCTGTACCACCCGCGATAACCGTCGCCTTTCCTTTTGCCTTGGACAAAATTGCCGTGGCTTCTTTGAGAGAGGATGCTGATATGTGTTTGAAGTTTCGAAGAGTCATTGTTTTTTCACCTTATCCCTTTCCCAAAGCCCGGAGTACTTTTTCGGGCTTGATCGGAATATCATTAATTCGAACGCCAATGGCATTGTAGATTGCGTTCATGATGGCTCTTGGCGTGCAGGTCAGGGTGCCTTCTCCAATTCCGCATGCTCCGTATTCACCCGCGCCTTTCCAGATCTCAAGAAGGATGGGATCAACTTCAGGCATGTCGGCCATAGTAGGAATCTTATAGTCAATCCAGTTAAAATTAAGGGGCACACCGGTTGCTTCATCATAGATGATCTCTTCGGTCAGAGCTTCTCCCAGACCCGTCACCTGACCACCAACCTGTTGGGCTTCGGCGCCGGATGCAAACATGACAGTTCCACAATCATTGATTACCACCAGATGAAGTACATCAACTTTACCTGTGTCTGTATCCACCTCCACTTCGGCAAAATTGGCAAAGTAAGGAACTCCGGTCTTTTCCGCGTTGGGAACTCTGCTTGTTGTAACCACAATGGGCACAAGGTCTCCTTGAAACAGCAGCTCTTTTACGCTTAGCCCCTGATCCGGATTATTCCGGACAAAAATGCGGCCATCTACAATATCAAGCTCGCCTGATTTGGCATTGAGCAGAGGTTCAGCTCTTTTCAGAATCTCTTTTCTTACCTCTTTTGCAGCAACGGCAAGCACTTCAGATTGCAGATAGGAAACGGAACTGTCGGTCTGCACGCAATCTTTCATGCTGGTTTCTGTGTTCACCACATGGTTCCAGTGGATACTCTCGGGAGTGACGCCCAGAAAACTCAAAGCTTCAGCACAACCAAGAACGTTGCAGGTATTGGAGCCGGTTCCGGTTTCAACTGTAGGAGCATCAAGCATCACCGTGCCGTCAGGGTTCAAAGTTATGGAAACAGGGATATGTCCACGACGTACCTCCTGCCATTCCGCATGCCATGCCGGATGGAGTGAAAACCCCACTCCGCGTTTCTTACCCTTGCCGTAGACTTTCCCCTGACCGGGTTTGTGGCGATTTTCGGTCCACCCGATCTTTTCTGACCCCTGCTTAAGTACTTCCACCAGACTCTTATCCGGCAGAGTTTCCCACTCGTGCCCGAAGTTTTTAATACATAGATCAATAGGGTCCATATCAAGCTTTTCAGCAAGCAGGTCAATAACGTGTCCGAAAATAAGGTTAAATTGAGAGTTGCCCACTCCCCGCATCATACATGCCGGAAGTTTGTTTGTATAAACGCCATAGGATTCGAGTTTGATGTTCGGTATATGGGCAAAGGAGGCTTCGGCGATTTCCATCGGGGCGAATTTCAAGGCAAAAATAGAGTGATCCGCATATGCTCCGGTATTGCCGATGGACTTAAAATATAAAGAGGTTATGGTTCCATCTTTTCTGGCGCCCACCTTGCCATAATAGATGGCCGGCTGACGGGAATCGTGAAAACTTTCACGGCGGGTGTGTCTGAATTTTACAGGACGGCCCGTTTTTTTTGAGAGCACGGCAGTGAAGAGGAAAAAGGGCTGCTCGCCTGTATCGCCCCGGCCAAACTGCCCGCCAACGTAGGAGCTGATGACATTCACCTTATGCAGCGGCAGATCAAGCATCTGGCTTATGTGCATGCGTGATTGATCTGCTTCGTATGAATTAGAGTAGAGGGTAAGCTTTTCGGTAGTCCAGTTAACAAGACAACACCAGTTATCCAGGGATGCCTGTGTTGCGTTGTGATGGGTCGAGGTGCCGTCAATAACAACCTCTGCCTCGGCAAACCCGGCATCCACATTGCCTTTGTTCAGAAAGACATCATCCCCGCCCACTTTTTCTTTGGGCAGAACATTGTTCTGCGTAATTTCCGGATGAACCAAAGGGGCGCCGGGCTTCATAGCTTCGATGGGATCAAGGACAAACGGTAACACTTCCCAATCAACATCAATCAATCGAATAGCTTCCTCGGCAATCTCTTCGCTTTCCGCTGCCACAACAGCGCCAACTTCGTCCGTAACCCAACAGGCGTAATCTCCCAGCACGCGCCGATCACGAAACTGTCGCCACATCATCCGGTCATAGCTTACAGTATCCACGCCATCTGTCCAGCCGGCATTGGTGGCTCGAAGTGAGGCAAACTCCGGATCCTTGTAGGTCATCACTGCTACCACACCAGGAAGCTTTTGTGCACGGCTCACATCAATTTTTTTGATACGTGCATGGGCATGGGGGCTGCGCATTACCTTGGCATAGAGCATACCGGGGAATCGGCTCAGCAGCGTTATATCGTCCACATATTCGACCTTTCCACTTGCCTTTTCCCAGGCATCAATCCTTGGCCGGTATCCTCCGACAAATTTGCGATCTGAGCGTGGCTTGTAGGGCTGTTTCATAGCTATTCTCCTTTTTTCGCAATTTTTTCTGAGGCATGCGTTACTGCCTGCGCGATAGCGGCGTAGCAGCCGCAACGGCAGATGTGTCCGGAAAGGGCGTCCTTTACTTCAGTCATGGTCGGGCTGGGATTCTCGTTGAGCAAAGCTCTGGTGCTCATCACAAAACCGGGCGTGCAGATGCCACACTGAAGAGCAGTGCCATAACCCGGTTC
>CAILXE010000112.1 GCA_903838095.1 uncultured Chlorobiaceae bacterium | reverse complement strand
GTCAGGCGCTGTAGCAATCAGAGTCAAGGCGATTGTCGTTCGTTCCAGTCAGGGAGTTCCAGATGTCGTTGTTGATTTTAATCTGGGTTGACGACCAGTCAATATAGTGGATGTAACTTATCCATTAACGGTTTTCGGTGTCGCACAGTGTCTGCTAGTTGCTTGCGGGCACTGCCTGCGTTTTATTGCTCCAGTTCACCGACCTGTTCGCACTTGTCACCGTATTGAGTTCCCCGGCATCAAGGCGCCAGTTCTTGTTCAGATTCGCCAGTAGCTTCAGGCTCGATGCCTCAGCCACATTCAAGCGTCACACAACAATGATTTTGATGTAAGCCAGTTTTAGAAAATCAGGGATGCATTTGAGTTCTGGCAGAATAATCATTGCCATTTTTCAGAACTATCAATATATTTCCCTAGGAGGCTGTCGGACTTTGAATATGTTTGCAGAATGAAGCCTCCCCGCCGCAAGCAGCGGGGTATCTGGTTTTAGAAAAAGCTTAACATAGTTCACCGCAAGCGGTGGGGAATTCAACCCTGAGAGATTAATAATGTAAAAAAGATGTTTTAAGCTTAATTGCCTCGAAAATTTTTTGTTGTTACTGTAGTATGGTACTCATATCAATATTATAATGTATCATACACACCATTTTTATACTTTATCTAAAAAAAGTTTTTCTTGTTTCTATTAAGTCTGACAGGCTGCTATGAGTTGTAATTGCTAATGCATGCATCAAAATAATTTCAATCAATTATACAACACAATGGGGTTTCAAGATGCCCTTAAAAACAGGTGATAACTGAAAAGGAGACTTGAATGCCATCAATATCAATGTTTTACGGAATAATTGTTTACCTGTATTTCAAAGATAATCGTCAGCACCATACCCCTCATATTCACGCAATGTACCAAGAAAATGAAGTTATTGTCTCTATCCCTGACGGCGAAATACTTGAAGGCAGTATTCCGAACAATAAAATGAAACTCCTACAGGCATGGATGGAACTTCACAAAGACGAACTGGCAGCGAACTGGCAACTTGCACTCTCCGGGCAGCAACCATACAAGATTGAACCATTGAGGTGATAAATGAACCCACGAGTGGCAACAGTTACTCCAAGTGATGATTATACCTTGTCCCTTGTCTTTACGAATGGCGAAAAAGCAATCTATGATTGCTGTGATTTACTTGATCATGGTGTCTTCAAAGAACTGCGTGACAAAAACTATTTCAAACAGGTTCGAGCAGAACATGGGACGATTGCATGGCCGCACGAACAGGATATTTGTCCCGACACCTTATATCTGGATTCAAGAAAAGAATCTGCCGAACGTTGAGCACGTCAATACGTCAGAGGGCTTCTGACTTTTGTGATACTTCAGAGTAAAGATGGCAACCGGATCACTATCTGCTCTAAACAACAAGCCAAAACAATCTGTTTCATCCCCTTTTTACCATCACTGTCGTAACCAAAACGGCTTCTGCTCAACACTCATTCCGACTTAACCCCAACTTGCAGCCAGCACAGGGGCAAGCTGCGACTGCATAGCCTGTGGCAATACCGTCTGACCAACCACCGGCGCATTCATGATCGACATTGCCTGAACCAGCGCATC
>CAILXE010000111.1 GCA_903838095.1 uncultured Chlorobiaceae bacterium | reverse complement strand
GGCCTTGTGGGTAAAAATATCGGAGCCATTGTCACGAAAACCACGAAAGACGGAGATGAGTACGATCGTCATCAAGGCGATATAAAGGGCAGCAGCGCATCAGGCAGCGTGAGTGCAACGCTGAAAAGCGAATTGAGTGTTGCAGGCATAGGCGATGCTCTTGGTATTGGAGCGCTTGAAGTGAGCGTCACAAATGACGGTCGTTACTATACCGGTGGTCTGATCGGTCGCAACGAAAGTGGCGATATCACCAATAGCGACGCTAAAGGAAGTAAAGTAACACTTGATGTCACCAGCAGGCTTGACGACACTGGCAACGTGGTGGAAGTTACCGGTGGTGGCGCCCCACCAGCGAAAAAAGGTACCATAGCGGTATCGAACGAAGGCATCTACTACACAGCAGGTCTTGTGGGTAAAAATGTAGGCACCTTTGTAAATGAAGCCGTAGGCTATGTCGGCAATATTGAAAACAGTAATGCATCAAGCGATGTGAGTGTTTCAGTAAAAGGCACTCTGGACCTTACTGTTGGCGACGCCAGGGCGACAGTGGCCCAAAATGTTGATGGCGACAGTTACGTTGGTGGTTTTGTAAAAGCAGAGGTCAAGAATGAAGGTGACTATTACACTGCAGGTCTGGTTGGCAGAAATGAAGATGGTTCGATAAGCAGCAGTGACGCAACAGGTGATGTAAGTGTTACAATTCTCGGAGACGCAAAATTAACTGTTGGAAATGTAACGGCGGCTTTAAGTGGTGATGTGATCGAAGGAAACAGAACATTAACTGGTGCGGTTATCACAAAGGTCAAGAATGCAGGTCACTACTACACTGGCGGTCTGGTTGGGAAGAATTATGGCGGCGATATTACCGGCAGTAGCTACAACAGCAAGGTTACAGGCGTGTCGGTCAATGTCTCTGGTACTTCCAGTTTGACTGTTGGTAATGTTGACGTGACGATTAGTGGTAATGTCGGTGGGAATAGTGATGTTCGTGACCTGATCGTATCAGAGGTCGAGAATGAAGGCGAATACTACACTGGTGGCCTGGCCGGAGAGAATGCTGTCCGGGTAACTGATGGCGCTGGTAGCATAAGCGGCAACAGTGATGCGACTGGAGATGTGAGGGTTAGAGTAAATGGAGATGCAACAGTACTTGTTGGCAATATCAACGTTGCTGCAAACGATACAGTTACTGGTAGCAGAGAGCTAATCAGTGCGGTAAGAGCAGAGGCTGAGAATGAAGGCAACTACTACACTGGTGGCTTGCTCGGCAAGAATTATGGAGGCGATATTACCGGCAGTAGCTACAGCAGCAATGGCACTGGTGTTTTGGTAGATATTACTGGAACATCTACAGTGAATGTGGGCGAAATAGTATTGACGAATGAGGGTACGAGTGCGAGCAGTAATGTCGGTAGTTTTGTCGCGGGGTATGTTGAGAACCACGCAGACTACTATACCGGTGGTTTGGTTGGTAAAAACGAAGGCGCATCAATTAGTGGCAGTGATGCATCAGAGAATGTAACCGTTTCTGTGGATGGCCATGCAGCAGTTCAAGTATCAGGTAATGTTAATGGTCAAGTTGACGCGGAAGTCATGACCAAGGGCAATTACTATACCGGAGGCTTGGCAGGCAAGAATTCTGGTGGCGATATTTCTGACAGCTATTCGACCGGTGACGTAAAAGTTACCGTCAATGATGCGGAGGATACCGTGGCCAAAGTAACCGTTAGCGGTGATGTGAATGCAGGCGGAGCTGTAGCAGCAAAGGTTATGAGCCAGGGCAACTTCTATAGTGGTGGCCTGGCAGGCGAGAATTATGATGGCAATATCACTGACAGCTATGCAACAGGTGACGTTACTGTTACCGTCAATGATGCTACTCATGATGCTGCAACCGTAACCGTTGTTGGTAATGTGAGTGATGGTAGCACTGGAGTAGCGACAGTTGAGAACACAGGTAACTTCTATAGCGGTGGATTGGTCGGCAATCATTATGGCGGTACGATCAGTGGTAACTTTGCACTGGGCGATGTAACGGTCACCATAAACAGCGGTGCAGTAGTTGAGGTTGGTGAAGAGGCGGCGGCAGGAACGGTAGCGGCAAATGTTGTGAACACTGGCAACTACTATACTGGTGGTCTTGTAGGCAAGAATGCTCCAGCGGAAAAGCCGCCTGTAGCGCCGGAGGCAGTATCACCTTTAATACCTGACAGCTTCCCCGGAGTTATTTTGCAGAACTATGCCGCCGGTGATGTGACTGTTGCTGTGAATATTTCAGCAACAGTATCAGAAAATAATGTTGAGATCGATGGCGCAGCGAGTGTTGGTAACACTGCCTCTTATTATACCGGTGGCCTTGTCGGCTGGAACGAGGGCTCTATTTCCGAAAGCTTTGCAACAGGAGATGTTGATGCGTCCGTAACCGGTAATGACAGCGATACAGGCGGTCTAGTAGGGCATAATGATGGTTCAATCCTAAACACCTATGCGACCGGTCGTGTGGCGGGTTATGATATTATTGATGTGGTCCCCGGCGACGTTAGCGAACCAACCAGCAATACAGGTGGTTTGGTAGGACATAATACAGCCAACGGCACTATTAAAAACAGCTATGCTTCGGGTTGGGATTCAGTCCATCACACCGACACTGCGCAAACGGTGACAGGTGATGAACTCTCATTAGGCGGAGTGGTTGGCTACAATGAGGGATCCGTACTCAACAGTTTCTGGAATAATGATGCTCCAGGTTTGGCAAATGGTATAGGCTTTCCTTCGACGACACCTGGCGATGGAACCGTGGAGGGTAAGTCTACTGCCCAGATGAAACAGATGGCAATCTTTTTAGCCGCAGGATGGGATATTGGTGACAGTTATATAGCATCAGATCCAACTCCATCAGTATGGCGGATCTATGAGGGTCAGAGCAACCCGCTGTTACGCCACTTCCTGAAGCATTTGAAGGTAACGGCTGTTGATGATAAGGTATTAACAACGGATCTGCCTTATTCGGGTCATCCTGGTGTAATTTATGATCCTGCGGGTCCTTCTGGTAATTTGCATGGAATATTGACCTATACATCTGACGCGGATAAAGATGGTACCTTCGACTTGATGCCGGGTGGTCTTTATTCAGACAACCAGGTGCATACCGAAATTGCCTATCTCACAGGATGGGACATTGAATATGCGCCGGGAACGTTGACCGTTAAAATTCCTGAAGAGACACCGCAACAGGCACCTCAGGAGCCGATTTACAACCCTGGTGTGGTGAATCAGACATACGTTGCCTATACAACGGCAAGTGTGACAGTGAAGCAAGATGCTGTCGATCCGGGCAAGGTTACCGTTTCGGTTCCAGCCACAATCGTCAATAATAACGAGGCATTCAGTTTCACGCTTCCGGAAGCGGTTTCGAAAACTATTGCAGGGAAAAACGAAACAGTTTCTCTTGTCGGTGGAGGTGGTTTGCCTGACTGGATTACCTACGATAGTGGCACTGATACGTTTACCGTAACGAATCCTCTGGCTGATATTACTGACATTAAGATTCTGGTTACTGTTGATGGTCAGTCGTGGGAGATTAATATCGCGGTTAATTAGTTCAAGGAATTATGTAACTGAAAAGTCATCGTGGGGCGATTATCCGCTCGCCTCACGATGCAACAATGTGACGCAAGAAACAGGCATTACTTGATGGATTGATGCCAAATGAAAGAATGTACAAGTCGTGTACATCAATGATCTGCAGCAACGATTTCCTGCCTAAAGAACTTTATTCAGACAGGTTTATTTTCACCTTTTCACGATTGTAGGCATATTCCCTCCCTGAAAAACTTCACGCAAGAGGACTATTTTTTTAGTGCCTCCTTTTTTATACATTTTAGAGTGGTAAAAAATGGGGGGAAATGGGAGCTGCGGCAAGTTTTTCCTGATATTTACAGCTTTATAGCCCAGCAAGGCTATAAGTGGCGGCAAGATCTGCATAATAAAGGTTCATGGAGTTGCTGAAATGGCAGGCTTTATAGGAAAAGAGAGACATGCCGTGGACGAGAAAGGGCGGCTGATGATTCCGGTAAGGTTTCGTCGAAAGTTTGGCGAATCGGCGTTATCAGGTATTGACTGTGATTTGTCGGGTCGTCATGAAGTGCTTTACATTATGAAAGCGCCCGACAGGTCACTTGAGCTGTATGAGCCGTTTATCTGGAAAGAGATGCGCAAAACCATTTCAGATCTCTCTGATTTTAACCCTGATGAGCGGTTGCTGAAAACATTGATGTACGAATCACTTGAAACCGTTGAGCTTGACCGGCAAGGCAGGATCGCGCTCTCAAGGGAGTTTCTCGAACATGCAGGCATTACAAAGGATGTTGTTCTTATAGGAGCAGATACAAAAATGATTATCTGGGAACCGGAGCGACTCCGGGCACTTCTCGAAGAGAGCGCAAGTCGTTTGGCAGTCCTTGCCGGAAGGTATTTTTGAGAGCCATGGCGCAGTGCACATTTCATGATCCCGTACTTGCCTCTGAAGTTGTAGCATTCATGGCCAGAAAGCCGGGAATCTATATTGACGGGACTCTTGGGGGGGGAGGGCACTCAAAAGCTCTGCTGCACGCCTTGCAACAGGGAGGTTATCTCAAGCAATCACTGCTGATCGGTATTGATCAGGATGATGAAGCACTACGAGAGGCGTCAGGAAAGCTGAAGGATTATGAAGCTCATACAGTTCTGGTGAAGGGAAATTTTCAGGATATTGAGGCAATCCTGAAAAAAATCTCTGCCGAAAAAGCTTTGAAGCCGAAAGCTGCCGGAATTTTGCTTGACCTTGGAGTGTCGTCGTTTCAGATTGATACTCCATCAAGGGGGTTCAGCTATCTCAGGGAAGGACCGCTTGATATGAGGATGAACAGTGACGCCCCACTCAGCGCGGCGGATATTCTGAACAATTATGAAGAAAAGGAGTTGGCTCGACTTTTTTATCGATATGGTGAAGAGCCAAGAAGTCGGAGTATTGCCAGGGCAATTGTTGCCACGCGTGAGAACACTGGAAGGGTCAGCACAACGCTTGAGTTAGCCTCCATTATTCGTAACAACGCTTACGGAGGAGAGAAGGTTATCAAAACGTTGTCAAGAGTCTTTCAGGCATTGCGAATAGAGGTGAACGGAGAGCTGGATGTGCTCCGCAGGGTGCTTGATGAAGGGATTGAATCTCTTGATGAAGGGGGAAGGATGGCCGTTATCAGCTATCACTCACTTGAGGACAGGATAGTGAAAACATCGTTTGCAGAAAAATCAAAAAGTGACTGGGGACCCAAAGGTGTTGGTTTAAGGGAGCCGTTATCCTATGGAGCGGTGATACCAGTAACAAGGAAACCGGTTACTGCGACGACAAAAGAGATAGACACTAACCCGAGGGCAAGAAGTGCCAAATTGAGGATTGTTGAAAAAATTTCCAGGTGAAGTCGCCATGAAAAACTTTGATATTGTTTCACTGTTGAAGCCCAGGACTTTTTTATACCTTCTGGCCGGAACCGTGATTTTTCTTTTTCAGACGCATAATACACTTGCAATCATTGAGCTGTCCCAGCAGAATCAAAAGCTTCGTGAGCAGATAAAGATGAGTGCCAGCATGATAACGTCACAGAAGCTGAAGGCCGATGAATTGCAAAGTATCCACAATATTGCGCAGGAAGCAGCCACTCTTGGGCTTACTCCGTCCAGTATTCCGCCAGTAGAACTTGAACCGTGAAAGAAATTGGCCGCTCAAGGAACGGGATTGCTCATGAATGACCAGGAGTTTGGCAAGCGGCTTGGTGTTGTGGCTATTGCATTTTCCATGTTTATTGCTGCAATAATCGGAATGTTGCTCAGTATTCAGGTGATCAATGTCAAGAAATACAAGCAGAAAGCTGCGCGGCAATATGAGAGAGTCGTTACTGAAACGGCTCAGCGTGGAGCGATTATTGATCGTCGTTCACGCATGCTTGCTGAAAGCATCGAATCTATTTCATTTTATGCCAATCCAGTCATTATCCGGAACACTCCGCTGTTCGATGAGCACGGTAAACCGGTGAATGATAAAAAAAGTAAAAAACAGATCACCTATGACAATTCGGGTGCGGTCGCAACGCTTTTTGTCCGTCATTTTGGTGGCAACCGACTGGTTTACCTGAAAGCATTAAAACGGAGCAAGGGTATCACCGTGCTCGCCAGGAAAATCCCTGTAGCAAAAGCACTGCCACTGATGCACGCAAAGATTAGCGGGGTATGGTTTGACAAGGAGCAGCAGCGCTCTTACCTGAATGTTGCAGCTCAGTTGATCGGTTTTACAGGAAATGATAAAAGTAAAACTGATGGAAGCAGCGGGCTTGAACTGCAGTTGAACAAAGATTTGAAAGGGATTGACGGTACCACCAATTATCAGCG
>CAILXE010000110.1 GCA_903838095.1 uncultured Chlorobiaceae bacterium | reverse complement strand
ATTTTCCCCCTAAACTTCTTCTCACCTACCGCCGATAGATATTTTAAGAGGAAAAAAATCTTTTTTTCATTTTCCCCTAAAGTCTTAAACAGAAGTGACCGATATAAAATTAAGAAGCAAAAAACTACTACCAAGGAGGTGCCACGACAGACAAAAATAACAGCACAACCAGCAGTAAATAAGCAGTAAAATGTTCGACCCGGGCAAGGACGCCCATCTGTACCCCATACACCATATTCAAGGAGGAATATCATGGGATTATCAATTAACACAAACGTAATGTCTCTCAATGCCCAACGTAACCTGGGCACCTCTCAATCAGCGCTGTCAAAATCAATGCAGCGTTTGTCTTCCGGTCTTCGTATCAACTCCGCTAAGGACGATGCAGCCGGACTGGCAATTTCAGATCGTATGACCTCGCAGATCCGCGGTCTGAATCAAGCAGGACGTAACGCCAATGATGGTATCTCTCTGGCCCAGACGGCTGAGGGTGCTCTTCAAGAAAGTACCAATATTCTGCAGCGTATGCGTGAGCTGGCTGTTCAGTCAGCAAATGACACCAACACCAGTAGTGATCGCAGTTCCCTCCAATCTGAAGTGTCACAGTTACAGAGCGAAATGAACCGTATTGCTGATACCACCACATTCAACGGTAAAAATTTGCTGGATGGTACTTTTAGTGGAGCAAAATTCCAAGTTGGCGCCAATGCCAACCAGGTTATCAGCTTCTCCGTTTCTTCAGCAAAAGGCACAGATCTTGGAACAAATCGCATCCAGGCATCCGGCGGTGCCATGCAAACTGCTATAGCCGCCGCTGCCGCTGTCCCTGCTGCTAATGGCAATACTGCAACGTCTGTGGTTTTAGCTGGTACTTTCAACGGTACAGGTTACTCACAAACAGCTGCATTTGCCTCAGGTGACACCGCAGCAAAAATTGCCACGGCAATTAATGGAAAAACAGATACAACTGGAATTACGGCAACAGCTACGACCAAAGCACAAATGACGATGGCTTCAGGCGCTACCAGTTTTACCCTTAACGGTACGACTATTGCTGCAACTGTCACCGCAGCAGACCTTACCACTGTTGTTGCTGCGGTTAACGACAAAAGCTCTACAACTGGAGTTACGGCCGCATTCGGAGCAGACAAAGCACACATGGTCTTGACCTCCGCTTCAGGTGCCGATATTGCACTTGGAGACTATACCAATGGTGTGGCAACAGCCACTTTTGCCGGCGGACTTGCTACTGGTGCTTTCAGTGCTGCCCAAACCTTAACTTCTGCGGGTAATGATTCCTCAATTGTTGGTGGTTACGTAACGTTAGACAGCACTGAAACCTATACCGCAACCTTCTCAGCCACCACTGTCAATGGTTCAGCAGCAGCTACGGCCTCTACCCTTAGTGATATCGCCTCAGTATCTGTTGCCACACAAAGTGGTGCCAATGATGCGATCAGCGTTATTGATGGTGCAATCAATAAAATTGACTCCATGCGTGGTGGCCTTGGTGCTATCCAGAACCGCTTCGAGTCCACCATCTCCAACCTGTCCAACGTTTCTGAGAATCTCTCTGCTGCCCGCAGCCGGATTCTGGATGCGGACATTGCCCAGGAGACCTCCGCAATGACCAAGAATAACATCTTGCAACAGGCCGGTGTCTCTATTCTGGCACAGGCAAACCAGGCTCCACAGTTGGCATTGTCCTTGTTGAAGTAAGAAAGAGTGAAGGGTAACAAAGCCGCAGTCTGAAGGTTAAGGACTGAAGGCTGTAAAACCAAGAGGGGCCGGCTTCGCGGCCGGTCCCTCGTCCCTTTGTAAAAAGGGAGGAGCGAACCATGAATATAGATATAACCGCCAGTGTAGGTGGAGCTGTTCAACAAAAACCCCAGGCCCCCGAACAGATAGACGCCCAACGGAAGAACAAGGAAAAGGTTGCGGATACTCCGCAGGCTGCTCCCGCAGAAAAAGGAGTCCAGTCGGAAGAACTGCTCAGCCAGATCAAAGCGGTTACCGAAAATGGTCTTTACAGCGTCCGCTTTGAACAGAATGACAACAAGGAATTTGTTGTCAAGATCTACGACCAGAAAACCAACACAGTCGTACGCCAGATTCCAGCAGAAGAAATGCTCAAACTCAAGGCGGCGCTGAATGATCTGACTGGGAATATTGTAGATACCAAGGCGTAAGGGCAGGTTGTAAAAGAGAGCTGTACGCAGGTCAGTGCCGGATGAAAAATGTCGTTTTCACCGCAAGCAGGGAAGGTGTTTCTTCTCGGAGGTAAACAGAGATGTCAACCATATCAAGTACGACAAGCACGGCAAGCACATCATCCACATCATCATCGGCAACTACCTTCAGCGGGCTTGCCACCGGCCTCGACACTGACTCAATCGTCACCAAACTGATGAAGATTGAACGGATGCCCATTACTAGGTTGGAAGCAAAAAAAACAGCCGAAGCCGATCGCCTTGCCGCCTACGCCCAATTCAAGGGTACCATTGACACCCTGAAAAGCGCAGTCAGTGCCATGTCTCTCACCAGTCAGGTCAAATCGACCAGTGTCTCTGTAAGCACGGGGGCGCCATTTACCGCCACCAGCACCAATGCCAGCAGCGGCAGCTATACCATCGCCGTTAAACAACTGGCCCAGGTGCAAAAAAACATTAGTAATGGCTTCTCTTCACAAACAGACGCGGTGTTTGGCACAGGCACCTTTACCCTTACCAATGGCACTAAAAACACCGTTATCTCTGTCGATTCAACCAACAACTCCCTGTCTGGTCTGGCTGCAGCCATCAATGCACAATCCACCACCACCGGGGTCAAGGCCACTATCATCAACGATGGCACGAACAGCGCGACCGCCTATCACATGGTCTTCACCGGCGCCGATGCCAGTACCACCTTTAGCGTTGCAAGTACCCTGATAGCCGATGATGGAACAACTCCCATTACTTTTGCCGCTGCTGTTCCGGTTCAAACTGCCCAGCAGGCCAAAATCCTTGTGGATGGCACGGAGATAGTAAGCAACAACAACACGCTCAGTGGAACAATCAGCGGTGTCACCCTTAATCTCAATGGTGTCAGTGAGGCGGTGACAGGAACTCCGCCATACAAAACATCCCTGCTGGAGATTAAACCAGACACCAGCGCTCTGAAGGAAAAATTAACCACCTTTGTGACCAGCTACAACAAGGTCATGAACTGGATACTCTCTGGCTATCCCGAATTTAAAGGAAGCGCCACTACGACAACGGACACGACCACCCCTGATCTCCTCGGCTCTGTCCTGCGGGGCGACGCCTCGATCAATAGCGTCAAAAACGGATTACAGTCTGTCCTGAGCTCGGTTACCAAGACCAGCGGCTCACTCAGTGTCTTGTCTCAGCTCGGCATCACCACAAACCTGGATGGAACCCTGACTCAGAACAACACCAAGCTGGATGCAGCCCTCCAGAATAATTTTGATAGCGCCGTCAGCCTGCTAGCCGGAGAAGGTAGCGTTGATGGGGCCATGAAAAAAATGAACTATTACCTGCTGAACATTACCAATGGATCAACAGGGATGTATGCCAATAAAAAGAAAAGCTATGACCAGACTGTCGCCCGCATCAATGATCAAGTCCTGAATATGGAACCACGAATGGTCAAAAAAGAGGCCACACTCCGAGCCCAATATACCGCGATGGAAAAACTCGTCAGCGGTCTGAATGCCCAGTCAACATTTCTTACTCAACAGATGGATATGCTCAGCAGCATGATCAAAGGGAAATAACCATGAATGCCTATTTGGATCAATACAAGCAGAATCATATCTATACGGCCACCCCTGAGCAGATCCTGATCATGCTCTACGATGGCGCGATCCGTTTTACCCGTCAGGCCATGATGGCGGAAGAACAGGGAAATCAGGTGCACAAGCTGGAGCGAATCAGCAAGACCATGGCCATTATTGTCGAGTTCTCCAATACCCTGAACCATGATATCGGCGGTAAGATTGCTGCTGATTTAGATGGACTCTATCAATTTATGATTCGGGAACTGAGTGCTGCCCGCAAAGATACCACCGGAGAAAAGCTGAAAACCGTTGAAGGTCTGCTGGTTGATCTCCGCGAGACCTGGGGCCAGGCCATTGACATCAACCATCAGCAACAGGAAGGATCAACTACATTACGTGAACACGAACAAAACAATCAGCCCAAAAAAGTGTACGTGGCACTTAATGCCGCAGGATAACAACACTGGAGTTGATTAATACTTAGAGCATTTGAAACAAGGATTCCCCCTCACCCTCACCCTCATGGAGAGGGAACTGTTTCAATGCTTTTGCTGAATATTCGTACTCATCAGCAAAAAAGATACAATAAGAACTTGCAACGTGAAAAAATATGACAAATATGACTGAGCCCCTACCTCAACAACAAACCAGGAAAGAGGTTGACACCCTGCTCCAGTGTTCAATCAAGCGGTATGAGTATATCCTCACCCTGTTTGCAGCCATCAACAGCAATAGCGGTGACAATAACCTGGCAACATTAGACATCAAAGGAACGGAGATATTGCAATTGCAGGAGCAGGCAGCCCTTGCTGATCACACCCTGATTACGAAGATGAAAGAGATGCATCCTGCCTGGCTCGATCATTCTTTACTTTCCAAACGTCAGGACATCATGCACCAGATCTTGACCCATACCCATTCGCTGCTTTCAGCTGCAAACAATATCAGATCCTTGCTGGCCCATGAGCTCAAAGAGATACAGGACGGGCAGGCAGCCCTGAACGGATACCATCGCCAGACAAATCCATCTCAATATGGTGGAATCATTAATGATTCACACTAACAGCTATCTTTATCCTGGATTTATCCCGATCTACCCCTGATGCCAGGTCTTGATCTGTCTTCCCCTCACACCATAATCGATGTCGAACAATCCTTCCGCAACGCCATAGAACTATACACCCTCCTGGAGCAAGCAGCAGCCTCTCTATCAATCGATATTGCCACATTATCACCCCAACAGATTCTTCTGCGTAGCACCCAACTCGCAAAGATGCAACGAGATTTGGCACAACAAGATGAACAACTCATTGCCATCTTATCTCTTGCCGGCCCGGAGATCGTCAACGCCGATTTTATCAAGACGTATCAAGACATCGTTGTCAAAGTTCTCCTGATCTATGACCAAATAGGGGAACAGGCTTCCCTGGTAAAAAAAAGATTACTGAAAGAATCGCTACCCCCCTCAACAACACACAGAAATCTTGATAGTTCTTTTCAAGACTGATAGTATAAAAAAATGTGATCGATTACAAGAAAGGTGCCGTCGCACTGAATCCCAACCTACGATTGCTTGTTTGATGGGCAAATGCAGGTCGTGCTTCAGCCCGATAAATGATTAGAAATGTCATTGTTCTTTCGTGACGACTCCTAAACAATCAGAGATTGCTTATTGTGACCACTCAAACTGATTTCATCACTGACATTCCCGACACTAAGCCGGTCCGAATCTTTTTGCCGCTCCAGGGAACAAACAAACAACACCGGGAACGATGTATCTTTCAAAAGACGACCGCTCCCCATTTCAATCTCCTGTTTGAGCCAGGTACCCTGCCGGTTGACATCATTGACACCAAAACACCCTGCATCATCAACCTGGATATGGCCGGCCACAGTGTTTCCATTGAGGCCATGATCACGCAAGTAATCAATAGCCAAGTTATTGAGTTGATCTCCCGCAAGACCATCAGCCATGAGCAGATGCGCGAATACTTCCGGGTTGATTACACCGTACCGATTATTGCCAGCTCCCGATATTCTGAAGGAGATCTTGATGCGCCAGAAGAATATTGGCAGATTTCAGGAACAATCATTGATCTCAGCGGCAGCGGTCTCCTTGCAATTTTTCATGAAGAGCCACCAGCCGATAAACTGGTCAAAATCCAACTATCTCTGCATGACGATCGTAGCAATATTTTATCCTTTCTGGCCCGTTCAGTCAGGATATCAGAGGTAGAAAAAAACAGATATGTTGTCGCGTATCACTTTGAAGAGATCAACGACGAAGACCGGGACAAAATCATTGGCCAATGTCTGATTACTCAGCGTCGCCTGCTTCGCCTCAATGTCCAGGTCAAAGATCAATCATAATGGCCTGTAAGAAAACAACAGTTCCTTTTCCATCTATCATACTTTATTTATCCCAATGCCATCTTCTCTCGTTGATCTCATAAAAGAGATTCCAGACAGCCAGGCTGCTGAAATCAACATGCAACTTTTAGACGGCAGCTCCGTGCAACTAAAATGTATCTACAAGGAGTCAACCTCTCCTCATTTCTTTATGGTCTTTCCGCCAAAACAGATCCCAACGAACATTAACACTAACTTGAGTTGCCTCGTAGTTGTCAAAAATGAAGAAAAAACAGTCACTTTCCAAGCCGACATAGAAGCAATCAAAGGAGATCGAGTACTGGAGCTACTTGCCCAAAAGCCCATTGACCCAACCTCCATGCGTGCTTTTTACCGTGCCGAACTGCGAACCACGATTACCGCCAGTTACGAACCTGGCCCCGACGAAAGAGCCCGCGCTTGGACTTTTACCGGCGAAACCCTCGATCTTTCTGGAGGCGGTACACTGGCGATTTTCCCAACAGAGTTTCCAAACAAACAACGCATCCTTCTTCATATCAATCTCCCCAATACTGACGAGGACATACACTGCAAAGCCCATATAATCCGCATGACAAGATTACGCAAAGAACGCTGGAAAATAGCATTACAATTCGACAACCTTTCTCAGAAAGAAAAAGATTTTATCATATCCTGCTGCCTCAGCGAACAACGCCGACAACTCCGCGAGAGGATACAGACTGCGTAAAAGCATCTTTCAACTGTCCAGTAACTTGTACCCTTGCACCCTTGGTTGATCCTGCTTCCCATGTGGCGTAACTAGCCATGCACATAGGAGCCAGATACATCCACCGCTTACCTAACCTGAAAGCAACCTAAAAATTAAGTTTTTTTCATT
>CAILXE010000109.1 GCA_903838095.1 uncultured Chlorobiaceae bacterium | reverse complement strand
TGTAACGACAGGCTGATAAGCTCTTTCTTCGTTTTCGCGTTGGAAAGGGAAAAAGCCTCCTTATACAGTGCTTCATCTATGGCAATTGTGGCTCTCATTGTGTGCCTCCTATACGCACATAATAATTGATAATAATGTGCCTGTCAAATCAAGTAGTGGCTGCCCTTTGCTGACGCATAACATGAAACCACAATCGAATTAGTATCTGTCCGTCTTCTCTTGATGGTTTACAATAGAGCAAATCATCTTTTCTTGACTTCAATAATAGTTAGAATCGCGCTTTGCTCTCAAAAGCTGACGTAATCAGTCGTTTTTTTTTGTGGGAATCAAGGTTCAAAACAAATCTCGCCCTTCTTACCCCTTGCTGGCAGCGTCCCTCTTCCCGGTTTTCAAGATTATTATGTCAGCCGCAATTGAAATGGAGCTGCAAACCTCTCAGCGAGCCATACTTCATCAAGCCAGGGACTGGCAATGCTTTCCCGAACTAAACGAATCAGGCCACGTACACCCGTGTTTTTGATGATCTCGGTCAGCTTGCCTGAGTACTGAGCCATCACATTGAACATGTGACCCAGTTGCATCAGGCAATGGTATCCCTTCATAGCGTTCCAGTTATATGAAAAACAATGCTCATACTGATAGCCTTGGCGCTTTTCCACCAAAAAGCTGGTTTCAATGATCCAACGGTTGCGTGCACCCAGATTGCAACGCTCGTGAAGGTTCCATCTGGTGAGCGGCACACTTGAAATCCAAACATGCTTACTGTTCATTTCGATTTCCAGAGCATTCACGGTATCAATTTTGTGCCACTTCTCCCGGCACTCTACCACATGAAGACGCAGCCTCGTTCTGCCGTTTGGGCCGTACTCATACTCAATGTCGTTAGCCCATCTGAAGCGCTGAGTACGACCCTTCCAGATCATCGCGTGACGTTGCTCCGGCTCAAGTTCCGCCAAAGCCTCAAACTCTCGCATCACACTGGGCAGCGCCCCATCTTTCAGGACGATCATATACTGCCAATGGTATCGACGGCATTGCTGCATTACCGGCCCATTCGCGTATAGCCCATCCAGCAGGAGCATGATCTTCAAAGTGGGAAACTCAGCTTTTAGACGCTCGGACAACCGATTAAACGCTTTGAGCTCACAGTCCTGTTTGCTGTCGTCCGAACCATTTCCCTCATAGGTGAGGAACTCACTCATCACCGGAATGCTCAATCCCCCGGAAAAAGCCAGAGTAGCCTGCAGCACATAGACGTAATACTGGGTGTGTTCGTTATTCTCTCCACGGTTGAAGGTCCGCTGCAGACACGCTTCGCTCCAAAGCTCATCGCGGCACATTTTCTGAGTACCATCGATTGCAATCGGGTAAAAATTGTCGATCAAATAGCGCCTGAATTTCTTGTTTTTAATCCACCCCCGGATCAATTCCAGATGGATATTCTCAAGCTCACATATTTCCAGCCCTGCCAGAAGACGTTTAAGCGTGTCATGGTGCGGCACTTCTTCCAGTTCCGGAAAGAATCGCTTCAAGTTATCCCAGAACAGCGGGCGGCTCATTTCACGGGTGGCCTCACGAGAAGAGGACATCTGTAAGACAAAAGACAGGATGCCGTAAAGCAACAATAAAGAGAGCTTGTGCTTGGTTTTCCGAGGATTCCGCGGATCAGGTATCGCCGAGAACCGTTTCAACAGTGCCGGAAGCTTGGCACGTAACACCTTCAGGTGCTCCCAGGTTGCTTCTGTGCGGGCAATCCCTTCCTCGCTACTGCTCTGATAAAGGCTCTTACCATTTGAGATAGTCGCATGAGACCGTCGCTGCAAACCATGCTGCTCCAAACGATCTCCCAAGGCCTTTTGGCTTCGCTTTACTTCTTTGCGTCTGGTCTTGATTTCTTCCCGTCCAGGTCTGCGGCTCGCATGGCTCATGACGGAACGCCCCTGTGATTACACCCCAGAAAGCGGCTATTGTTGACCACGAAACCAAGGTTCCTCAGGCGCTCATCTTTGCTCCAGCCAATCCAGTGATCCCGCTTCCCCAAGCCTTTAGCCGCACCAGAAAAGAGTAAGCACCCCAGTCGGCCGTCTGCGCTCGTGATGAAATATCTTTGACTGCAACCGAATGGATTGCTGTAACCAAGGTAATGATAACGGCTCACATATTCATTCCACAGGTTGATCTCATCTTTCTCCGTTACTGGCACCACCCGGACTGCGCCAAGATCGCCAACCACACCTGCAAGCAGATCACAGGGCACTGTGCGATTTGTAAAGAGTGGCTGTCTGAGCGCAACGCTATGCGATACCTGTTTCGCAGGCAGCGTTACTAAACCCTGCGACTCCAGCTTGTCCAGAAGCTTGACACAGGCGTCTTGTTTCAAAGAGCCGCTTGCACTACGCCAATCCAAATGCTCACTGATCGTCAGTGCAAGTTCTTTACGGCTCAGGCGAGAGCAAATGGCAACGGTTTCACAAATATCCGCCAACTCTTCCGCCGTGATTACTCGACCACAATGTACTAGGTGATTCGCTGGCTTTTCGGTTCGTCCCATAGCGTTCGCTCCTGTATGAACGGAGTCATCTCACGCTATCCTAGCAAAAAAAAATTTAATTGTCTACTGATATCTTGCGACAAAATATATTTTACACATCATTCAAAGCCAATATCTATCAGGGTTGTAATTTCGTGCGGCAGTTCTGCATTATGTTCAGATCACTTGACACATTGCCCGCAATATTGTACGCCCATGATACAATAACTTCACGGGGACGGAAAGAATATGACCGACATGGACAAACTGGAAACAACCACTGAAGAGGAAAGCGAAGACGAGAGTTTTGCCGCGTTGTTTGAACAGAGCAGCAAAAAGGGAGGTGGCCGGCTGGATCCGGGGCAGAAGGTTACCGGACGTGTTCTGAAAGTCAGCTCCGAGTGGATATTCATCGACACCAGCCATAAG
>CAILXE010000108.1 GCA_903838095.1 uncultured Chlorobiaceae bacterium | reverse complement strand
TGAACTACCACCTCTTTACCCTGAAAGCATCGGCGCCAACTGCCCAGCAATAAAACCGCAGAGATAACCAACAAAGCCTTTACGGCGGCATCTTTTGAACGAGATGCTGCCGTATCGCTGCTTGTCGGTACGTTTATTCTTCAGGAAGGGTTACCATCGTTAACGGCCTGAGCTGGATCGTTCTTTTTCAGTATACCATCTTCGACCATCTTGTTGATTGCAATTGTCAGTTGCTCATGGGTACGAAGCAGTCCGGGAACTGACAAGGCCAGCGCGGCAACAGAGCGAATATTGGCTTTCTCTTTTTCAAGTTGTGTGATATTGACAAGATCAAACCGAATAACGCCATCAATCAGCGTAATATTGGCAACCCCGTCAGCATAGATCGTCTGCATATTTCTTCTCCAGATTTAAAAAGTTTGATTGACCAAAATGCATTATCTCTGCAAGCCTCACAATATATTATCACAGCTCATTACTAAAAAATAAATTAAAGGGAAATCAGAAAAACGTCCGGCATATTCATGCATTGAAACACAAAAAGCACAGGTTTCTGTGCTTTTTGTGTTGATGTATTAGGGGTGGGCGATAGAAGATTCGAACTTCTGACCTCTACAGTGTCAATGTAGCGCTCTAACCAACTGAGCTAATCGCCCTTTCTGTCTTGTGCTCCTGTCCTGAATGAAAGGTTGTTAATATATGCTTTCATTGTTTAAGCGCAAAGTACAAGAATCAAAATTTCGGAGTTTATGCGATTTTTTTCTTTTGCCTCTCCCCCGTAAAATATTCAGGTTCCGCCTTTTGTTCAATGGTATCGGCCGTTATGACACATTTATGGGTGCTTTTCATCGATGGAATCTCGAACATAATATCGATCATCACGTTTTCGAGCACTGAACGAAGTGCACGGGCCCCTGTTCCACGGTCAATGGCAATCTTGACAACCTTGTCAAGCGCCTCCTCGGTAAATTCAAGCTCAACACCATCCATATCAAACAGCTTTTTATACTGTTTGGTAATTGCGTTCTTCGGCTCAACAAGAATATTGCGCAGTGCCTTTTGATCGAGCATGTCAAGGGTTGAAATGACAGGAAGACGTCCGATAAATTCGGGGATCAGGCCGTACTCGTGCAGATCGTCCTGGGTGACAAGCTTCAGTATTTCAGGGTCGTAACCGATCTGCGTTGTCTTGACTTTTGCGCCAAAACCCATTGAGGATTTTGAGACCCTTTTGGCAATGAGTTTGTCAAGACCCTCAAATGCGCCACCGCAGATGAAGAGTATGTTCTTGGTGTTGATGTTGATCAGTTGCTGTTCAGGATGTTTGCGTCCCCCTTTGGGAGGAACACCGACAACAGCTCCTTCCAGAATCTTCAGTAATGCCTGCTGGACTCCTTCTCCAGAAACGTCACGGGTGATTGAGACGTTAGCCGATTTACGGGCGATCTTGTCGATCTCGTCAACATAAATAATACCACGTTCCGCCCGTTCAAGGTTAAAATCTGAAGCATGAAGCAGCCGGGCAAGAATGGTTTCAACGTCATCACCAACATACCCGGCTTCGGTCAGCGAGGTAGCATCGACAATTGAAAAGGGTACCTCAAGCAAATTGGCAAGCGTCTGGGCAAGAAGGGTTTTGCCTGTACCAGTCGGCCCAATGAGCAGAATATTGCTTTTTTCGATCACAACGTCGTCGTTCTCGTGTTTCAGCTCCTGGGAATCAATTCTTTTGTAGTGGTTATAGACTGCTACGGCAAGTGATTTTTTTGCTGTCTCCTGTCCAACGACATACTGGTCAAGCGATTTCATGATCGCCTTGGGGCTGGCAAGACGGGGCTGAAACGGCTGTTCCGCAACCCGTTCGGCTTGAGGAACCGAATTGACCTCTTTATGCAGGATGTCCCATGATGTTTTAATACAGCGATCACAGATAAATGCTTTTGGCCCGGCAATCATGCTGTTGACCTCAAGGGCGCTTCTGCCGCAGAACGAACAGTAGACCTGATCAGTGGTGCCATTGCCACTTCTTGATTTTCCCTTTATAGGCTCTCGTTCTCTCGTCATGAAACAAAGGTGCTTTCTGTAATATTAATATAATTTTATGCCTACAATCCCATCTTTGCCAGACTGTCCAGAATATGCTGAATGGTCATACTTAATTTGGGATGATCGGTCTCAAAGTGGTCGAGGGCCTCATTCATGCGCTCAACAAGAGATTCGTCCTCATGGGCAGTGCCAGCTTTTTCGGCCAGCAGCCTCTGCATATCCGCCCTGAGATTCGACAGAACAACTTCCGTGGTTTCATCAATGGAGTCAACCTGTTCAAGCTCATGATGAAGCGTATCCAGCAGTTCCCTCAGTTTTTGCTGTTCCATAATCCTCCCTCTGTTTAAGTAAATGTTACGGGAGGCAGGTGCCGCCCATAAGAAACCGGTCACACTCACGCGCAGCAGATCTGCCCTCATGAATAGCCCAGACCACAAGGCTTTGGCCACGACGGGCATCACCAGCGGCAAAAACTCTCTCCTGACTGGTATGATAGGTTGTCTCTGGCGCCTTGATGTTCGAGCGCTCGTCCTGAAGAACCTGAAGCTGCTGTAACAGATGCTCCTCAGGCCCGATAAAGCCCATGGCAAGAAGAACAAGTTCTGCCGGAATAATCTGTTCCGTACCAGCCACAGGCTGTGGCACAAGACGTCCGTTATCGCTCAACCACTCTACCCTTGATACCTCAACAGCTTGAAGCAAACCTTTCGCATCAGCAAGAAACTTCTTGGTCATCATGGAATACTTTCTCGGATCCTCTCCCTGAACACACGAAGCCTCTTCCTGCCCATAGTCTTCTTTATACGTTTTAGGCCATTCAGGCCAGGGATTATCCGGCTGTCGTTCAAGCGGAGGTTTCGGCATGATTTCGAGCTGTAAAACACTTTTGCACCCCTGGCGCAGCGACGTTGCAACGCAGTCTGTACCGGTGTCGCCGCCACCGATAACAACGACATGCTTTCCTTTGGCCGAAAGAAGCGGCTCACTCTCATCAAGCAACGCTTTGGTACTGGTGCGAAGAAAGTCCATCGCAAAATGGATGCCGGGTATGTCTCTGCCTTCTGCGGAAAGATTTCGCGGTTTTGTGGCGCCCGTACAGAGCACAACGGCATCAAACTCTTCGAAAAGCTTGTCTGCCGGATAGTCAACACCAACCTCGGTACTCTCTATAAAGGTGATTCCCTCCTGTTTCATCAACTCAATACGGCGCTGTACAACAAGTTTCTTGTCGAGCTTCATGTTTGGAATACCGTACATCATGAGACCCCCTGAACGATTGTCCCGCTCAAAAACCGTCACGCTGTGGCCCGCCTTGTTAAGCTGGTCTGCACAGGCAAGACCCGCCGGGCCTGACCCGACAACTGCCACTCGCTTTCCTGTTCTGTTGACAATTTGTTTCGGCTCAACCCACCCTTCTGCAAACGCATGATCAATAATAGAGCACTCAATATTCTTGATGGTAACGGGAGGTTCAATAATACCAAGCACACAGGAACCTTCACAGGGTGCCGGGCAGACCCTTCCGGTAAATTCCGGAAAGTTGTTGGTTTTTATGAGTCGGTCGTAGGCCTCATGCCAAAAGCCGTTATAGACGTAATCGTTCCACTCGGGAACAAGATTATGAATGGGGCAACCGCTCGTCATGCCGCTCAACATAAACCCTGTATGGCAGTAGGGTGTC
>CAILXE010000107.1 GCA_903838095.1 uncultured Chlorobiaceae bacterium | reverse complement strand
GTATACGAAGAACTGGGGCGAACTGATGGCCGGTTACACAATCGCATCCATTCCGCTTATAATAATGTTCATTTTCTGTATGAAACTCTTCGTCCGCGGTCTTTCCGCCGGCGCGGTCAAAGGCTGAACTGTAACATACGGAAACCAGGAGTCAGAAGTCAGCGGTTGACTGCGGTACCGGCAGTTTTATCAAATAAGAAACTTTAAAAAAAGCCTCCCGGCATTATGTTTTGTTTCCAAAACATAACACAAGGAGGCACACAAATGAATAAGAATAATGTAAAATGCGGAAGTGGTAAATCAAGTGACAAAATGAGAGTTCCATCAGAAATAACAAAAATTAATCCAGATGTTGCGGGAATGGATCTTGGCTCGGAAGAGCACTGGGTGTGCGTTCCATCAGACCGTGCGGATAAGAATGTGCAGCGTTTTGGTGTCTTCACTGAAGATTTCCGCAAGCTGGCAGCGTTCCTCCGTGCCAGCCGTATATCAAGCGTGGCAATGGAGTCTACCGGCGTCTACTGGATTCCGCTGTACGAGTTTCTTGATAAAGAAGGATTTGAAGTTGTACTTGTAAATGCGCGGCATCTGAAGAGCGTGGCCGGCCGCCCCAAAACAGATGTCTACGATTGTCAATGGATACAGCGCCTGCATTCATACGGTCTTCTTCAGGGTTCATTCCGCCCTTCGGACAAAATTTGTGAGCTTCGCGGACTGACCCGGCATCGCGCGGAACTTGTTGCGGATGCCGGCACGAAGATCCAGCACATGCAGAAGGCTCTCCAGCAGATGAATGTCAGGCTTGACAAGGCCGTCTCCGACATTACCGGAAAAACCGGTACACAGATAATCGAACGGATAATAGCAGGCGACCGGAACCCGAATGAACTGGCCAAACTGAGAGATTCACGAGTGCATGCCAGCGAAAATGAGATCGCTGCGGCACTGGACGGCAATTATCGCAGAGAGCATCTTTTCGCGCTCAAACAGTCTTATGAGTCCATGTGCTTTATTCATGAGCAGATGGAAGCATGTGACGAAGAAATAAAAAAAGTGCTGGACGTGCTTGACAAGAAGCTTGACTCGACCAAGGCTTCTCCGCTTCAACCACGTAAAGGCTCGAAGCGCTCAAACAAGAACCAGCCGCATTTCGAGCTGCGTCCGGCACTCTATGAAATATATGGCGTTGACTTGACGCAGGCTGATGGATTCCAGGCTGCTACAGTCCTGAGTCTTCTGTCGGAATTGGGGCCGGATCTCAGCAAGTTCCGCTCCGGCAAATATTTCACTTCATTTCTCGGCCTTTGCGTGAATAAGGAGATCAGCGGAGGGAAAATTCTGACGAATAAGACGCGAAAAGTGCAAAGCCGGGCGGCCAAGGCATTCAGGATGGCTGCGCAGTCTTTGAAAGAGAGTAATTGCTATCTCGGCAGATTTTATCGAAGGATAAAAATCAAGGCCGGTGCGCCGAAGGCAATAACCGCCACGGCGCGAAAACTGGCCGTCATATTCTATAATATGGTCACCAGAAAAGAGGAATATAAACCGATTGATCCGGATGCTTTTGATAAAAAATATCAGGAACGGATATTGAAAAGCCTGAAAAAGAGAGCACAATCCATGGGATTTGATCTTGTTCCGGCAGAAGTATAGAAAATTAGAAAATAATAAAGATGGGCTATAAAACGAAAAATTGAACAGCATAAGGAAAGAATATTGTGATTTCATGTCTCAAGGCCGGTATTTCTGTGGTGGTATAATACCCCGTGAGTCAGCGTGGTCTCCCGTGCCTAAATGATTTATATCAGTGGTGACTTTGATCCCGAAAAAGAGATTATATCTAGAAAGAGCACGGGGATATGAATTACAGTATTTTTGTAGAAAAAGAATGAAATCTTAAAGAAAAAACAAGAGGCCTGCTGGCCTCTCAAAAACAATGGAGTTTCAAAAGAGAAGTCAGGGTGCGCCAAGCACAGCTAATATAGGCAAGCTGGAAAATCCAGCACGACCAAAGTCTAACCAACAGGTCGGAACGGAACCAGGTGCATGAGGAGGTAACGAATCATGTGAGGCCCTGGGAAAGGAGTTGAGTCAGCCACAACGCAAGTGAAGGTATTGAGCCCCGAAAAATGACATTTTGCATTGGGCCAAGGGTTCCTGACCTTGGAAGCCAGTATCGGTGCGAGCGCAACAGGTGAGTTCGCACCGGCGTGCCGGGGTCTAAGTCCGTGGCGGGCAAACGAACTGTCTATATTGGAACTTGGGAGAACCGAAGCGTTCCGTAAGGAAGCTTCCAAGAAGCCGGCGGGTAACACGGAAGTATGACGTTTCGGTAGTCGGACTGATTCGTAGTAGAGGCGTAAGCAGGGTAATGCCTGCTGAGCTCCGGAAACCCGGAGCACTCGAAGGGGTCAGCAGTTTAACGTAGAGAAATGAAGAATGTTATGCTATACACAGAGATAGACTAAACATGGCAGAAAGATTTCTCAAAACCGTAAGG
>CAILXE010000106.1 GCA_903838095.1 uncultured Chlorobiaceae bacterium | reverse complement strand
CCGGGAGATTACCGACAAGCTTGCCTCCTCTGGCTACTTTGTCATGAGGCAGGAGCTGCACTCCACAAAAGAGATTGAGCATGCTTTTGCGGAGGGGAGCATTGCCGAAGCGATTGTTTTTGAGCCGGGCTTCGCGGCACGCATGATAAGGGAGGGGAGGGCGAACGTGCAGGTGTTGACCGACGGCTCGAATCCCAATATCTCGAAAATTATCACCGGCTATACCGCTTCGGTCTTGCAGGATTACCGGAACACTGTATTCGGAGCGGCAGATGTGGGCGTTGAGGCAGTGCCGCTTATGATGTTCAACCCTGAGCTGAAAAGTGTCAACCTCTTTGTGCCGGGTTTGATGGCGCTTATTCTCATGCTTGTTTCCGCGCTGATGACCTCCATCAGCATTACACGGGAGAAAGAGAGCGGAACCATGGAGGTGCTGCTGGTCTCGTCGCTCAGGTCGGTGGAGATCATTGTCGGCAAGGTTGTGCCTTACTTTTTGCTCTCCTTCATCAACGTCGTGACGGTGGTGGCGCTCGCATCCTTTGTTTTCGGAGTGCCTTGCAGGGGAAGTGTAACGCTGCTCATGCTTGAATCGCTGCTTTTTATTGTCACAGCGCTTTCGCTCGGCATCTTCATCTCCACCATTACCAGCTCGCAGCAGGTGGCCATGATGATCTCCCTTGCCGGGCTCCTGCTGCCAACGATTCTCCTTTCCGGCTTTATCTTTCCTGTGGCGAGCATGCCGCTGCCTCTGCGGATGATCAGCAACCTCATCCCGGCAAAATGGTACCTGATCATTGTCCGGGGAATCATGCTGAAAGGGACGAGCTTTGGGTATATCTGGAAAGAGACACTGGTGCTTGCCGTGATGGCGACGGTGCTGATGGCGGCAAGTATCAAAAAGTTCAAGACAAGGCTTCAAGAGCGGTAAACAGGGGAACTGGCTGATGCGTACGATATGGTTTCTGGTGCAGAAAGAGTTCCTGCAGATATTCCGCAATCGGGGGATGTTGCCGATCATCATTATCATGCCTTTTATTCAACTGGTGATCCTCTCCAATGCAGCCACCTTCGACGTTAAACAGGTGCCGATGCACCTGCAAGACAGGGATCGCTCAACCCTCTCGGAAAAACTGGTGGAGCGTTTCACCGCTGCCGACTATTTTCGCCTGACAGGCCACTCTTTTTCCGACCAAAAAAGTATCGGAGAGCTGCTCAAAAGGAACGCCGATCTTGTGCTCGTTATTCCGCACGACTTTGAGCGCGACCTCATCACAACCGGTCACGCCAGCGTCCAACTGATGATCAACGCCGAAGACGGCTTTTCAGCAGGCGTTATTCAGGCCTATGGCAGTGAGATTATCGGTACCTTCAATCGCGAGGAGCTGCCGAAATCAGGAGTTAACGCTACTGTTCAGGCTCCGCCGGAGATCGGCATTATCTCGTCCGGCTGGTACAATCCTGAACTTGAGTATACCCACTACATGGTGCCGGGCATCCTCGTCATTCTTGTCACGCTTATTGGTCTCTTTCTTTCCGGCATGAATGTGGTGCGTGAGCGTGAGATCGGCACTATTGACCAGATCAACGTTACTCCAATCAAGCGCTACCAGTTCATCACTGGCAAGCTTGTCCCATTCTGGATTATCGGTCTTGCGGAAATGAGCATCGGCCTCTTGATTGCCCGTCTCATTTTTCATGTCCCGATGCTCGGCGGTTACTGGCTGATCTATCTCGTTTCAGCGATCTTTATGCTTGTCGTGCTTGGCATGGGGCTCTTTATCTCCACGATCACCGAAACCCAGCAGCAGGCCATGTTTGTGGCATGGTTCTTCATGGTCATCTTTACCCTGATGAGCGGCCTCTTCACCGCTATCGAAAGTATGCCTTCCTGGGCACAAACCATGACCCTGCTCAACCCCGTTCGCCATTTTGTTGACATCATGCGCCGCGTTATGCTGAAAGGATCAGGGTTGATGGAGATCAGGACACAATTGCTCTGGCTGATCGGCTATGCCGTGGTGATGGTGACGCTGGCAGTGAACCGGTATCGGAAGGTGGCGGTGTGAGCAACGAGATTGCCGCGTTAACACCACAAGCAGAGGCATTGAGTGATCGCATTGCCGAACAGGAAAAGCTCACTGCCTGTTGATTGAAAAATCAAGTATATGCCGATTCGATTCCGGTACAAAACCGGAATATGCCAGAAAGAAATTTTTTTTACTGCTCCGCTGACGCTGATGCGCTGACACAAATATTCCGCAATCACTGAGTGATTTTTCTCTTGTAACCTCCATCATTCCTTTTATTTGATGTGAATATTCGGTAAATAAAAAGAGGCCGTAGAATGATCGAAT
>CAILXE010000105.1 GCA_903838095.1 uncultured Chlorobiaceae bacterium | reverse complement strand
TGGAGGGCATAGATAATCTCCGGTTGCGTCAACACAAGCATATCATTGTTTCCAAGAAGCGGATGTGAGTGAGAGGCGAACCGTTCACCCCGGTAATCCTCTTCTTTCAATTTATGACGCTGGATCATGGTGCCCATTGCACCGTCAAGCACAAGAATGCGCTTTTCCAGCAGGCTTAAAAATGTGTTTTTCATTCGTTAAAGCATGGCAGTGATTAAAAAAAAGAGAATATACGGATAACACTGGCAAATACGTTCGTTCAGCCGGCGCTCATCATCTGTTTTATGCTTCGATGAGTAAAAGCGGAAAGGTTTTTCTGAAGCGGTTTGTGAATAGTTTTGCGCCGGTTAAAAAGATGAAGGCTCTCCAAATGTTTTGTTGTAATCCCGGATAGTGTCGGCTTCTTTTTCGATGTATTCTGCTATGACCTTGTTAAAAAGATCGTTGAAGCTTCGGCGTTTCATGTGGGCGATTTTTGTAAAGTCTTCAAAAACAGATGGTTGTATGACTAAATTGACGCGTTTGGTTTTATGTTCGGCCGTATTTTCTTTATGTGTATACGGCGTGTTCCCTGTATATCTTGTATTTGCTGTGTTTGATGTATGTTGTGTATGAGATGTATCTCTTTCGGCCTGCGCACTACTGATAAATGCTGTGGCTGGATTGATGTCCTTGAAGGTTTTTTTTGCCATTGTTACTTCGCCCCTTTTGTCGCTTGCAGGTATTCCACAATAAAGTCCTGATAATCCTTTGCCGGGTTGCTGGCTGGTGCATAACTGTAAAGAGGTTCGCGCCTTGCTTGAGCTTCCTTGATGGCAATTCCTTCCCTGATTGTTGTCTTGAAGAGTTTTGTGCCCAATTGTTGTGCGGTTGAATCAATAATGTCTGCCAGATCACGGCTCAGGATGGTGCGGTTGTTATAGCGTGTAATCAGGATGCCTTCGACTCTCAGGTCGGAGTTGCAATACTCTTTGACGGCACTGATGGTGCTGTAGAGCTGTGTGATACCATGGATGCTGTAGGTGTCGGCCTGTACCGGAATGATGACTTCTGTTGCAGCAGTCAGGGCGTTTATGGTCAAGGTTCCGAGAGCTGGCGGTGTGTCGATGATGCAGAAATCGTATTTGTTCCGGATGGGCCTGAGAGCCTCTTTCAAACGGTACTCTTTTCCTGTCTGGGTTATTTCAAGGTCGGCGCCTGAAAGTTGCGGACTGGCAGGAATAATCGCACCCTGTGCGGTTTGCTGTGTTGCCTCTTGTGCTGTTGTCTTTTTGGTCAGCACATCATAGGCAGTTGGTCTCCCTGCTTCGGCTGCCATCGTAGAGGAAAGGTTTCCTTGTGGGTCAACGTCTACAAACAATACCCTGAATCCTTGTTGCTGCAGCCCCTGCCCCAGGGCGTGGGCAGTGGTACTTTTGCCTGTTCCTCCCTTTTGAAGGGCTATCGTGATAATTCGCATTATGTGTGTTTTATGTGTCCTGTGTATTAGGTGTATATGATGTATCCTGCGTATAGTTTAGAAACCAGCCGTTCATTAATCTTGTTGCAGAAATGGAGTAATTATTGTAAAAATATAGGCAAAGAAGAATAATAAACATCAAGAATGTGCATTATTTCAAAAGAAAAAGTTGGAAAATCTGATGGAAACAGGTAGGGGAGGTGTGTCTTGTGTGTTCGGTGTATATGATGTTTTTTGTGTATAGGGTGTATTCTTTTGGGCCAAAAGATTGTACGTCCGTAATGGCTCAAACAGACGAAACAAGTCAGGTATTGCTTCTGAAACAGGCAGGAAGCGCAATGAGCTGTTATTCCAGAGATTCCGGCACCCTTTTTTCGAGCCAGGAGTGGATCAGTTCTATGCCGCTGTCGGCGATCTGGTGCGCTATCGGATATTCTCGATAGGTGAGATCATTGACACGCTGTTCCAGCCATTCTTTTGCAGCTCGACCTTTCGCGATCGGAAGGATATCGTCATAAATTCCATGCAGCACAAGAAAAGGAAGTTCTTTTATGCTGTTGTCATCTTTCGGACGCATGTCAGGCAACTGTCCAGAGCAGGCAATAACCCCGTGAAGCAATTCCGGTTCACTGAAGGCCGTCATGTAACTCATCACTGCTCCCTGGCTGAATCCCATCAGAAAAACCCTGTTGCCGGCAGGTTTGTATTCTGCAATAATATCCTTGACAAAGCTGATGAATTGCAGGCGAGCCTCATCTGCGGCATTGTAGTCAACAGTAATGCCGGTTGGAGTAAAGCTGAGAGGGAACCACCCGAACATTCCCAAATCAAGGGTGTGTGGTGCGCGAACGCTGATGTATCGGAGCCCGCGATGCAGCATCGGCGCAAGCTGAATCAAATCTTTTTCATTGCTGCCGTAGCCGTGCAGCAACATCATGAGCGGAGCATTTTCAGGGGCGGCTGGGGCAAGATCCAGAAAAGTAAGTGAAAGATGTCTTCGTTGAAGCATAGTGGCAGAATAAAGTTATGGTTGAGATTCTTGAATAACATGAGCAATAAACCCGCCGCCCAGCACTTCAGTATTGCGGTAAAAAACCGCCGCCTGACCGGATGCAATGGCGCTTTTTGGTGAAGCGAAAGATACGGATACCGTATCATTATCAACAGGTTCAATGGTGCAGGCAGTTTCCCTGTCACGATACCTGATTTTTCCGAGCGCCTCTATTGGGCTTTGCAGCGATTCAATGCCAATCCAGTTGAGACCGCAGGCCAGCAGACGGCGGCTTTCAAGCGCAGATTTTTTGCCGACATGAATACGGTTGTGTTCTGAATCAAGCCCTGTGACGTACAGAGGCACTTTGGCTGAAACGCCAAGTCCGCGTCGCTGGCCGATCGTGTAGAACGGATAGCCCCGGTGCTGTCCGATAACCTGTCCGTTTTCATCAACAATGTCACCGTTCGCCACCTTTTCAGCAAGCCCGGGAATGGCGTTGGCAAGGTAACTGCAATAATCATCCTGCGGAACAAAGCATATCTCCTGGCTCTCCTTTTTTTCAGCCGCCCTGACACCAAAAGTGTGGGCCAGCGCGCGAACTTCCGGCTTGGTCAGTTCGCCAAGCGGCAGAATGGTTTTCGCCAAATCGCTCTGGGAGAGCATCCAGAGGAAATAGCTCTGGTCTTTCTGCGGATCAACCCCCTTGTAAAGCCGGTATCGTCCTTCGCTGAAAGATGTTGAGGCAAAATGGCCGGTAGCAACAAACTCCGCGTCAAGCATCTTAGCCCCCTCAAAAAGTCCGAACCACTTGATTTTTTTATTGCAGACCATGCAGGGGTTTGGCGTTCTTCCTCCAAGATAGTCATCATGAAAATAGCTGATAACATCACTTCTGAACTTGCTGCTGAGGTTCAGGGTATAGACCGGGATCTGAAAATCAGGATGGTCGCTGATCACAAGCGGAGAAGGCTGAATCGAAGGGTTTTCATCCAAAGAGTCGAGCACCTTGATGTTCAGGCCAGTCACCTGATAGCCCTGCTTCAAAAGCAGGCACGCTGTCACAGCAGAGTCAACCCCGCCCGAAATACCGACAAGAACTTTTTTCTGTGCGCTCATGGGGTGCAGTATCAATTTACGATTTCCCAATAGCCTGTTTTTGTAGCTCCAATGTGCCGAATAATTCCTTCGGATTTGAGTTTCCCTATATGGTATTTTACACCATTTGTGCTGATACCAATTTTAAATGCAAGCTCTTTTTGCGTACATGATGGCTTTTCCCGGAGCAAAGCAAGAATTTTTTCTTGGGTAGTTTCTTGGGTAGTTTCTTGGGTAGTTTCTTGGGTAGTTTTCACTAAAGCATGTTCGGGCGAAAAATGAAAAATTGTCCATAAACCTGTTTGCTCACAGCTAAACTGTGGCGCAGGAACTCCTTCTCTATCACAAGCCTCAATCATCCGTTCAATACCTCGCCCCCATGCTTCAATTAATCCTGCACGAAAAAAAGCATTTGCAATATCAGGATTAAAAGGTTGCGAAGCATGTTTCTTAAACAACTTTTCAACCGTCCAGGTAGCAGGAAGCTGGCCCGGATTCCAAATCATCAACTTATCGCCATAGACACTAATCTGAAGAGGAATAGCGCTTGCGTAATCTTTATGAACAACAGCATTTAAAATGGCCTCACGTAATGCAGGTTCCGGTATAGGATAGCTCTCAATTCGCTGAAGCCCTTCATACGAAATGAACGCTTTAAGATATTTATTTTTAATCAGTTCTATTGTTTGACCTACTTGAGAAAAAAGGTTGCCATGCACTTCATCCTGATAGCGTACATGAGCGTTTGTTTCAAAAAATCCAATTTTCAGATAAGCACCAGTAATAAAGCGCTCAGGGTCAGGATGAAACAACAAGGTCGTCGCTCTTTTAAGATAAGCTCCATCAAATAAATGAAGCTTATCAAGGAGCACGTCGTTGGATTCATCGATAATTTCAGGCAGCAATCGTTGACTTTTTAATGCTTGCTTTCGAAAGGTCAGCAGCGCTTTATCATCCAGATCGGTTATTGAAACATAGGGTAAAGGCACGCCATCCCAATGTCGTCCCTGTCGCTGTAATAAAAACCGATCAAGAGCCGCTCCTTTAAGTTCCTGCTTTGTGCTGCCGCTACGGTAATGATATTCACCCTTATAACTTACAGGATATGGATAAGGCTCAACAACAATCTCAAGAAATTCCTCTCCTGACTCTTCACGCAAATTCACCTTGACAATAATGCCAAGAATATCTCGAACCTTATTTGGAATAACTTCTATTAACTGCTGGGCATTACTAAGTCCAACCAGCAATCCTTTATCATTCTTGCCAAGAACCAGTACTCCACCCTCAGCATTTGCAAAACCGCAAATCCATTTCAAATACTCGTCTCGCCAAGACTCTTTCCATTCGATATGCTGATTTTCTTTAGTCATAGAGAAGTCACTTGAGCTTGTACGGTTTTTGACTGCATATACACACTAACGCTCTCTTGAATTCACCGATAAAAATTTTTGTCTGTGCGCTCATGGGGTGAAACCGGGAAAAAGGGTGAGAAGTAATGTCTCGGCGATGAGAGTGCTGCACTCAGGTCAACAATCTCCGGTTCCAGTGCCATGGGGAGAGATAATTCAAGAAATGCTGAGGCTTCAAAGGTCATGTTCTGCAGGTTGTAATGCAGTGTTTTATATTATTGGCATAATACGTTATGAAGGTTAAAGAAGCAAAATCTGCTGATCTTTTCAATGGTAAGCGTTTTGCCAGAAATGGTCGTGCAATTCGGTGCAGGACTCTGTTGGTCACCTTTAAAAAACTATCCGAGACCACCCAACAACCGCAACTATTCAAAATCGTTACCTATATTATCACTTGCATTTCCCTGTACACTCTGGGTGAGTGTACCTGTTGCAAACATCGCGATGAAATAAAAGGCATCCAACTTCAATGGCAAAAAAACAGGCAGTTGATACAAAGCGTCCGATTGAGTCTTACGAGCATAAAGACAAGCTGCGGGTGAACAATCCGCCTGTGGGGTTGGTGACACCCCAGACTGATCCTGATGCCGGAGCAAAGAAAAGTTATGCCTACGATCCTCATCTTGACCCTCAACTGCAATGGGCTGGCAAGGCGGATCATACCTCTTTTGAGATTCCGACAGTTTCGCTGCACGTTCACGAGCGTATTGATCCGCGCAGCATCATCGAAGCGGTACGCAAAATCAGGGAGGATGACGCACAGTTATCATTTTTTGGTCAGTTGGATGAAAATCCGCCATTGCGCGAAGCCATCAAGTTTTATCAGCATGCCCACGGATGGAGCAATCGTCTGGTGGCGGGCGACAGCTTGCTGGTGATGAACTCCCTGCTTGAAAAGGAGGGGATGGCGGGCAAAGTGCAGATGGTATTTTTTGATCCTCCCTATGGCATCAAGTATGGCTCAAACTTTCAGCCTTTTGTCAACAAGCGCGATGTGAAGGATGGCAAGGATGACGATTTGACCTCCGAGCCGGAGCAGATTCTTGCTTTCCGTGACACCTGGGAGCTTGGCATTCACTCCTACCTGACTTACCTGCGCGATCGACTGCTTCTTGCAAGAGAACTGCTCACTGAAAGCGGCAGCATTTTTGTGCAGATCAGTGATGAGAACGTGCATCATGTCCGGGAGTTGATGGATGAGGTGTTTGGGGTGGGGAATTTTGTATGCCTAATTCCGTTTAGAAAAAAAGCGATGCCACTCGGGGCTAAAAACCTTGAGAATATGTATGACTATTTAACCTGACCTGATCGATAAGGAATAAAAAAAGCCCTCAACTTATAGACTAAAGTGTTATATTAAAGCGGGTAACGACGAAATTACCGCCCAAGAAAACACAACCCAAGAGGTAGAGAGCTTTATGGCAAAAGATACAAGGTTTCAGCATAAAAAAGAACAGAAAATCAGCACCATTCAGCCAACTGATGAGCGCATGACCGGTCGAGCCGGATTGGCGTTGTTTGAAGCTTATGTTCGCAGCATTCAGATTTTGCCGCTGATTGAACGATGGTTTGGTTCGATGCGCAAAAACAGCAAAGGTCTTGCCGTCACCGAGCTGTTTGTTCAGTTGTTCTGCTTTTTCATGGACGGCACCAGCCGCCACCTTACCAGGTTTGACCAGTTGAAGGAAGATGACAGTTATGCCGGAGTAATAGGCAGTAGCAATCTGGCCTCGTCGCATACCATCAAACGATTGTTCAGCAAGTTTTCGTATGTGCGAGTTTTTCTTTTTCGGCGACTGCTGCAGCACCTCTTCATCTGGAGACTCAACATCATGAAGCCAGAGGTCATTGTACTCGGTATGGATACCATGGTGCTCAACAATGATGATGCCCTGAAACGGCATGGCGTACACAACCAACCTACAAGAAAGTCAAAGGCTTTCAGCCCCTGCAACTGAACTGGGGTAGATACTTTGTGGATGCGGTTTTTCGTGGTGGCAAGAAGCACTCCAATCATGGTGATACCGCTGATATGATGCTGGTTCATATGGTTGAAAAAATCCGGACAGCGTACCGTGCTGATGTGCCAATCATTGTTCGTATGGATGCCGGCTTTTATGATCATGAGCTGTTTGAGACCTGTGAATGGCTCAAGATCGGTTATTACTGCGGAGGCAAACGCTATAGTAACGTTACCAATGCAGCGGCATTAGCTACCGACTGGTTTCCGTTTACCTCTCGTGACAACAAGGAGATCTGGGAGTATACCGAATTCAAAACCAGACAAACAAACTGGCACAAGGCCCGTCGGACCATCTACAGTCGTCTGATCCAGAAAGACCGGCAGTTGGTTCTTGCTGGTCTGGTTAAAGACAGCGTTATCATCACGAACCTTGGCATGGGTGGTCCGATTGACGAACAGATCCGTCAGGCTGGTCAAGCGCATTTACTGACAGCTCATCAGATTCTGGCCGATTATCATCAACGAGGCAGTGATGAACTGGCGAACAGAGCGTTGAAAAACTTTGGCCATGAGCAGTTGCCATTCAAGCGTTTCGCCGCTAACGCAGCCTGGTATTATCTGATGTGTGTCAGCCACAACTTGTTCGAGGCCTTCAAGGAAGATGTAACGGCACCAGTCATTCCGGTAACCGTCTACGCTGATACCTTCCGCCGTCAGATCATTGACACGGCAGGAAAGATTGTCCGACATGCCGGCAAACTGATCATGAAAGTACCGAGAGCTACCTTTAAACGTCTGCAGTTTGATCGGTTGTTTGCAGCCTGTCAACTTGCACCAGTCATGACCGGTTGAAAACACGGTCTGGAGGAGCAGAACACATCATGTCATCATGGGAGAGGTACGCCCGATCAGATCAAAAATAGTATCATTGGAGTGCCGAACGTCTGTTTTTCCTGCGATTCACCATGAAAACCGACATTGTTCAACGTCTCAGATGATGATTTCTGTTCGGTTCAGCTTCCATTACTTGGAATATTGTTTTTTTGCCGCACTGAACTGTCTACATTATTACGAATCGATCAACTCAGGTTTATATTTAATAGTTTTCAGGATTGGTATAAATCACCTATCTTTTTTTTATAAAATGTTTTATGGGAAATACGTAAGATAAGCCTATGCGACTTTATACGCATGACTCGCCAGTGGTAAGTTTGAAGAATTCAGCTTGAGCGCAGTAACTGGTTCGTCGGAAAATATATAAACCGCAGCTGGGCCAAGTATGTTATTGACTTCATAGTATGATGTTCTGATGTATTTTTTTGAGCAAGAACGATGGGAACAAATTTTTTTTTTGCGGTCAAACCATCAGCCGATTTTTCATCCAATCTAAAAGCTGCTGAGAAGAGTATTTGCCTCAATTACTTCCGAGGGTAACCGACAACATCCTTTTGCTGAACCATAGGCAATAACAAAGTTATCTCACAGAAGAATAAGAAAGTGGCATAGCGAGGTAACGCCAACATTTGAAAGAAGATGGGCAAGCTAAACGAACAACTGGCTGACGCATTGAGGGCGTTGACGCGGTTGCTGGGCAAGTACAATGGTGTGATTGAGTCGGAAGACCTCAAAGAGGCGCACCGTGTGATTCTGGTAGTGGAGGGGTTCCTGTGGCAGGTTCAGTTTCACTCCGTAATCAAGAAAAACTCTTCAGAAAAATCGGGACTACGGGGGCTTATTCCCAGCTCTTGTTCACAGTAAACAATAAAGCGTCGGGCGATCTGGAAGAAGATGCTCGTCAGGTTGTGCAGTGTGTTGAAGTGGTCGGCAACGTCGCTGTAGCTGATTTCGTAGTCGTGGGCAGCCAAATGTCTTGCCGTTCGTGTCATTTGCCACTCTTCAACGGAACGAATGACCCGTTTTTTTTCGAAGATGGCCAGCACTTTGATGAAGCTGTCAGCCTGTTCACCCGAGAGTAACAAGTTGTGGGTGTCGTTGACTTCATGGCGCGATTTCCAGTGGTTTTGCTTGAGCGAGAGCAATTGAGAGAAACGGATTGTCGGTGGCACCGGGGTTTTTGACCATCACATCAACAGGGAGGCTGAGCGTTTGTTCCAAGCGAGTTTTGATGCGTGCACGGAGCAGTAAGCTGACAGCGTCTGTCGGTTCGATCAGCAGGTCAATATCGCCACCATGACGCGTGTCGTCGAGCCGTGAGCCATAGAGCCAGACGAGGGCACCCGCTCCCGCAATCGTGCGGCAGGTGGTGACGATGGTGTTGATTTGCTCTGTTGTCAGGCGCATGGTGTATAGGGGCTGTTGTTGGGGCACGCCGTGGCGTGCCCTTACGGGCGTGAGATCTTATATAATGATTGATCAAAAGGCTTTCCAGATCAAGATAAAAGTTTTTTTGCTCTTTTGAGTCAAGTTTGTCCTCAGCTCACCTTGTATCCTGGCCCTCCGCCGCCTTCGGGAACAGTCCAGGTAATGACGCCATAAGGGTCGGCAACTTCGCAGGTCTTGCAGTGGAGGCAGTTTGACGGATTCAGCTTGAGCGCCGGAACGGGTTCGGTGATGATTTCGTACACCGCTGCGGGGCAGAAGTGCTGGCAGGGGTTTCCGAACTCGATGGTGCATTTTTTCAAGCAGATCTCTGCCATGTCTTCAGCCTTGATGCGCAGGTGGCAGGGCTGGTTCTCTTCGTGCATGACGCCTGAATTGAAGAGACTTCTCTCTTTGCTGAACGTTCTGATGCCATCTGACCTGAACTCTGGTATTGCAAACGAGGTATCTTTCCGTTTTTTCAGACCAAGGTTTGGGGCGGGTGCCAGACCAAAAAGGCTTATCTGAGTTTTTTTCATGGAGAGGCCGGGAAAGCTGAGCTGGAGGCCCGCCTGAAGCAATCCGGCATACAACCCGTTGTCAAACGATTTGCGGTAGTTTCGGGCGGCGTAGAGTTCGTCGTAAGCCCATGAATTTCTGAACTTTTCGTCGCAGCTTTTCAGCCGTTCGGTTGAAAAATCCTCGTACAGCAACGCATCAAAGAGGGTTTCGGCGGCAATGATGCCCGACTTCATGGCAAGATGTATTCCCTTGTGTCGTTGCATGTTAACCATCCCTGCCGATTCACCGGTGAAGAGATAGCCTGGCCAGGAGAGTTGCGGCATGGTGTCGAGCCCACCGGAGGTTATGGTTCTTGCCCCCGCTTCAACCATTGTTCCCGATTTAAGGATGTTGGCCATCAACGGGTGGAGTTTGAAGCGCTGGAGGTTGAGATGGGGGTCGCATACGGGCGAATCGGACCCCAGTGATGAAATACATCCAACGGAAACGAGTGTTTGGGAGAAGGCGTAGAGCCAGCCGCCGCCATACACATCCGATTCAAAAGGAAAGCCGAAGGTGTGGTGTACCTCTCCTGCTATAACCCGCCCTTCGGGGATACGCCATGTCTCTTTAACACCTGTTTCATACCGTTGGATAGAGCTGCCAGTCGAAAAATGACTGAAAAGCTGTCGTGAGAGTGAGCCGTCTGATCCTTCGCCGATCACCGTTACCTTGCTTTTCAGCAGTAATCCCGGTTCATAGCCCGGTTTCTGATGGCCGTTTTTATCGAGTCCCTTCTCGTCGGTTATAATGCCGGCAAGCCTGCCATTTTCGATGAAAGGGGCTGAAGCTGCGGTGTTGTCGAAAAACTGAATACCCTCCTCTTGAGCCTTTTCAGCCAGCCATGCACCGAGGCGACTGAGTGAGACAAGCAGTGAGTTTTTGTTGCTGAACGTTTCTGGAACAAAGGGAATCGGAAATTTCCTTTTGCTTTGCAGGAACCAGATGGTTTCATGGCTGACGGAGGCTTCAATCGGGCAGCCCTGCTCCCGGAAGTCGGGGAAAAATTCTTCAAGAGCTCTTGGGTCAAGCAGAGCGCCTGAGAGCAGGTGAGCGCCCGCATAGCGTCCTTTATCGATGACGGCAATGGTTGGGTCAAGCGGATTTGCAGAATGGGCGTTGTGGCGCTTTATCAGGCGCTGGAGATGGATGGCAGCAGTGAGGTTGGCAGGCCCCGCTCCGACAAAAATAATATCAAATTCCAGTGATTCCCGTTCCTGTTCCATAGCTCAAGCGATTGTTCAGAGAAGAATCCCCCCTAACAGAAGCGATGCGACGCTGAAGTAAATAACAATTCCTGTGACGTCAACAAGTGTTGCCACAAACGGTGCTGAAGAGACTGCCGGATCGAGACCCATGCGCTTCAGAAACAAGGGAAGCATTGAGCCTGTCAGGGTACCGAACAGCACAATACCAACCAGTGAGAGCCCGATGGTAAAGCTGATATAAAGCCATTGTGTGTTGAAATGGCCGAGTACTATTGCCCAGATGATCACCCTGAAGACTCCGATCAGGCCGAGAATACAGCCAAGCGCAAGTCCTGAGGCAAGTTCTCGCCGCATAACCTTCCACCAGTCGCCAATGGTTATCTCACCAAGTGAGAGAGAGCGGATGATGAGCGATGCCGCCTGTGAGCCTGAGTTTCCTCCACTCGACATGATGAGCGGAATAAACGTGGCAAGCACGATAGCTTTTGCCATCTCATCCTGGAAAAATGCCATTGCCGAGGCAGTCAGCATCTCCCCGACAAAGAGAATCACCAGCCAGACAGCCCGTTTTCTGATAAGCTCTGGTATTGGCAGGTCAATGTAGGGCTCTTCGAGCGCTTCGATACCGCCGAATTTCTGGATATCTTCAGTTTCCTCTTCTTCTGCCACGTCGAGCATATCATCCACAGTAACAACACCGATCAGGTAGCCATTGGAATCAACAACCGGAAGGGCAACCGTGTCGTAGCGTTTGAAGGCATCAAGCGCATCGGCCTGGTCTTGTGCCGCAGTCAGGGTGATCATCTTGTCTTCGTCAATAATCTCACTCACCTTTTTTTCAGGCGATGAGAGCAGGAGCGTTCTTGCCAGCAGCTCACCCTTGAGCTTGCCGATGTCGTCCACGACATAGATGACGTTCAGGGTTTCGCTCTCATGGCCGTAGGTGCGGATGTAGTCGAGCACCTGATTGATATTCCAGTCTTTTTTAACACTGAGGTAGTCGGGCGACATGAGTCGGCCAACACTGCCTTCAGCGTATGCAAGCAGCGTTTTTGCAATCTTGAACTCTTTGAAAGAGAGCAGTTTCAACAGCTCCTGTACCACAGTGCCCGGCAGCTCTTCAAGCAGCGCGGTACGGTCATCTGCCGACATGCTGTTGAGAATGTGGGTGACATGTTTTTTGGTCAGCGCAGTCAGAAGATTCTGCTGAGAGTCAAAATCAATGTATTCAAAGGTTTCGGTTGCAAGATCTTTTGGCAGCAACCGAAAAAGAATCGCCTGTTCATGTTCAGGAAGATCGGAGATCAGTTCAGCAAGGTCAACCGGCAGCCAGTCGTTGAACAGTCTCTGCAGTGCGCTGAAGTTGCGTTGTTCGATCAGTTCCCTGATTTCCGGTAATATTGGGTTTCCGATCATGAAAGGAGAGGTTGAGTAAGGGTTATGACGACATCCTGACAAAAATTACTCTGCCCCAAAAAGGGTTATTTTCCGGAACTTTCCAATAAGCTTTTCTTTTTTTTCATTCATGTAACCTTGCCTTTCGAGACATGCGGATTATTGAGAATGAATTTTCGCCATGGCAGCTCCCGGCTTCTTGAAATTCCAATTCTGCAACTGGTGCCTGACAGCTCTTTTGGCAGTGGGGGAGCATCTTCCAAATAGAATTCTTCACCAAACAGATTTTTGCCATTGCAACTGCGGTCGATAGCAAGGGCTTTGGCCAGTTTTCCTGGCCCGCTCATAAGATTGGTGAAAATGCCGGTTCCTCTTTGTTCCTGCATAAATTGCATTCCTTCAACAGGCTCCATTCCTCTTATCAGTACCGCTCCGGCGCTGTTTTCAGGCTCACTGACAATATTGAGCATATAATGGTTGCCATAGGTAAAATAGACATACATGGTGCCTGGCGCGCTGAACATACTATGGTTTCTTGCTGTTTTGCCTTTCCACGCATGGCTGGCTTCGTCATGCTGGCCGCAATAGGCCTCTGTTTCAACAATTCTTCCTTTCAGCCGGATATTGCCCGGCAGGATGCGGACAAATATCTTTCCCAGCAGCTTTTCAGCAAGTTCAAGTGTCGGTGTTTCATAGAATTGTTTTTCCAGTCTTCCCACGAAGCAAGATTAAAATTTGTAATGGTTGCTGTAAGTATTATAATGTATCAGGATATGATAAAACTTTCAACTGCTGAAAATTTTCCTGGTTAGTACATGGGCAGAGTTATTGCGATTGCAAACCAGAAGGGTGGGGTTGGAAAAACAACCACTTCTGTCAATATAGCGGCCTCTATTGCTATCTCTGAGTTCAGGACATTACTTATTGATATTGATCCCCAGGCCAATGCCACCTCCGGTTTTGGTCTCGAAATCGGAGATGAGATTGATAATACTTTTTACCAGGTGATGGTAAAAGGCGGGAACATACAGGACGC
>CAILXE010000104.1 GCA_903838095.1 uncultured Chlorobiaceae bacterium | reverse complement strand
GGTTCTAGGGCAGATTATTGGAAAGACGACCCTTAGGGATGTGACACAGGCGGTGGTGGATAATACCGAGCCGAAGGTTTATCCCAAGGTGGAGGCACGGCAGATTGATGGCAGAGAATGTATTTTTGTGGAGGCGCGTGGGATCGACACCCCATATTTCGCTTATGGTCGGGCATACATTCGCGTTGGAGAATCTGACAAGGGGATGAGTCCTCAAGAGATTGAAGTCCGCATATTAAATAGGAAAAAATTGCTTTGGGAAAAAGAGATATCTGAAGAGACGATAGCTGATGTTAATGAGGATGCGGTTAAGGAATTTATGCGTAAGGCCAAGACGGCAAAGCGTATCGATTTTGATTTTGTAGATGTTAAAAGCGCGTTGAACAAGCTTGACCTTTTGCATAAGAATCAATTGACCCATGCGGCTGAAGTTCTCTTTTGTGACCATAATTCGATGGAAGTTCAAGCTGCTATATTTGCTGGTGTTGACAAGTTGACATTTTTGGATATTAAATCGTTCAAAGGGAATCTTTTTAGTTTACGCCAGCAGGCAGAAGTTTATGTTAATGGGAATATAAAGTGGCGCGCGGATTTAAGCGAAAGCCGCCGCAAAGAGATTCCGGAAATTCCAGAGAGAGCAATCTCGGAAGCCATCGGGAACTCGCTTTGCCACAGGGACTATACAAATCCTAAAGGCAATGAGGTGGCGATCTTTAAAGATCGGGTCGTGATCTATAATCCGGGATTTTTTCCAGATGGGGTTAATCCGGAAGATTTTTTCACCGGTGATGAGAAATCAATTTTGCGCAATCCTTTAATCGCTGAAACGATGTATAAGTCCAAGGATATTGAGCGTTGGGGAAGCGGGATTAAGCGTATTCATGATGAGTGTGTTGCCGCAGGTATCCGGGTTGAATTTAAGCGGCTTAAAACCGGCTTTGAAGTTGTTTTCTATCGTCCTAAGTGGGAAGAGGGCGAGGGGTTGGAGAAGAAAGATCAAGCGGGTGGTCAGAAAGGGTGGTCAGAAAAGGTGGTCAGAAAAGGTGGTCAGAAGATTACCACCAAGCAGGCCATGGTCTGGGAGTTGATCAAAAAAGACCCTTCAATATCACGTAAAGACATTGCAGAAAAATTGACGATCAATGAGTCAGCTGTTCAGAAGCATTTGGATATTTTGAAAGAAAAGGGTGTGATCAGGCGAGTTGGCGCTGATAAAGGCGGACATTGGGAAAGTATAAGCACGCATGTGCAAATATAGAACTGCCGTTTGCGGTTATTTTCATAGGGGTGTGATAATAAACGGTTTTATCGACGGTGGTTATTATCACTTTCTTAGTGTATGATGACAACTTTACTTCAAGAGTGGAAAGCTAGGGCGCCGGCTCCCCGTTTCAGTAAGAATTCTTTGGAGCGGGATTCAGCGCGTGAATTTGAGAGTCTTGTCAGAAAAGGCATCCTTGTCTATGATTTGCCCAGTGGGCAGGAATCAATATACGATTCTCCAAGTTGCCGGTATGGGTGTTCTCTTTTTGTCGAGGAGGTAGACGGTAAATGGGAAGGGGTTTGCCTTGAACATCCTGAAGAGGGATCGATTTCAGTTAAGGCGGATCAGTTAAATCGGTATAGATTCTCGGTTGAGAATTTAATAAAAGGAATTCGTGCGGCTAATGAACTTGAGGGAGAGATTGTTCAATGCGGCCGGGGATATTATTTCGGTCACAAAATTTATAGCGGCAAGAAAATTGGTCTGGCAATCTTCCCGTCAGTTACAAAGTATAATTTATCGAGCTTGTCAGAGGCCGTAGCTGGGGTAAAAGAATACGATTGCATTTTCGTTATTGCCCCGTCTTTATATGGGCAATGGTCGGGAACAATACCTTCGTTGGGCGACCGGGTAGCGTTAATGGATGTCTATAGGGCCATAGACAGCGAAACGTTGGAAATTCTGTTTGACTGGAATGTTTTTAAATTTGAACGAAAGAATGTTTCAGCTTACGATCATTTCGAATTTACTGGAGACCGGGATCTGAATGGCCATAAGATCAGAATCAATGGTTCACCAATCCATCTTGCACAGCCATTGTTCGCATTTTTATTAAGATTGGCTTCAGGGGCTGTCACAAAGGAAGGCCGATGGGTATCTGTGGATGAGCTGATTGCGGATGGTGTGGTGACTGAAGAGAATTGGCGCAGGGTGGCGGGGCGGTTCAAAGAGTTTCAGTCTTGGGTAAAGTGGGATAAGCTTATTGAGAATGATCAGGAAAGGTATCGGTTTTCACCTAGTGTCAGCCGGTTCGTGTTTAATCATAATACGCTGACCAAGGGGACAAAGGGCGCATGACTGGCTCAAGTTTACTTGGCGATTAAGGCGTCCACTTGGCGATTAGTTGGCGATTTAGCGCGTGGAGAGGTCAAGCAGGCGGTTGATGGTCATCTGGCGCAGGGTTTTGGGATCGTTGCAATTGGCCAGTTTTGTGATAAGATTTGCAGGTAGGTTGTTGGCGATCATGAGAAATTTTGAGATGCGTTTGCGGTGGAGGTTGAGTTTGGGAGCCGCAGACTGGCAGGTTTCGTCCGGGTGCGCGGCCATGAACTCTTTCACCCGGATCGCTTCAAGCACAAAGTTTTTAGGCGGGGCAG
>CAILXE010000103.1 GCA_903838095.1 uncultured Chlorobiaceae bacterium | reverse complement strand
TTCTTGACAGTGACGACCATTATCTGGACAACCATCTTGAAAGCAGAATAACACTGATCGAAGAACTCCAGGAAGTCTCGCTGATTTCAGGAGGATTTCAGTGCGATGAAAACACCATGGTCAAAGACTTTTACAACACCGACAAGCTTATCAACGTCCGGGAATGTATTCTTGGCGGAACCTTTTTTGGAAAAAGAGAGCTGTTTTTCGACCTCAACGGCTTCAGAGAAATCGAATACGGTGAAGATACTGATCTTTGGGAACGAGCATCCGGGCTTTTTGCCGTTAAAAAGATAGAGAATCCTGAAACCTATGTCTACGAACGGGCCAAAGACAGTATTTCACTCAATTATTCAGCGGGGTGAGGCTGATTTCAACTTTTCTACCCAAAACATAATCAGCCACATTCGCCTCTTTTTTTTTCGGACATAGGGAAAAGCTGCCTGAAGGGCCTGAATGACGAGAACCATAGCAGGTTCATGCCATCTCCCCGGATGATCCTCAAGCCACTTCCCCACGACAGCACACACCTGCCCCTGCGTTGTCCCCTCAGGTGTTGTAAATAACCAGAGGTTACAAACATCACACACCCCTGCCACATATCCCCTGTAATCACCAACATTGAGATCCGATACCGCCTGCCCTGTTTCCAGCTTCCTGTACTCACGCCAAACAGCAACTAAATCATATCCGCTTATCATAATAAAACGTCAGAGGGACTCAGGTGATTTGTTGCACTGACAAAACAGAACACATCAAAATCTGTATTAAGCCAAGCACCCTTAACACAGCGACCATGACTTGCATTTTTCCCTGTTAAAACAATATCCTTGAACTTCAGCTTCATCGAAAAACTAAAACCTCTTTTGATAGATATGGCAGTATGGCTGATGACCTGTTTTTTGGTAATAGTCCTGATGATAATCCTCGGCAGCCCAGAAGGTTCTTGCTTTCTCAAGAGTTGTCACAACATGATATCCTTTACGCTTCAACTCTCCAATCAGCTTTTCGGCTACCATTTTCTGCTCTGCATCGGTATAAAAAATGGCAGAACGGTACTGTGTGCCCATATCAGGCCCCTGCCGGTTCATCTGTGTGGGATCATGTATCTCAAAGAATAGTTTAGCAAGCGTCTCATAGCTGACAAGAGAAGGATCGAACTCGATCTCAACCGCTTCTGCATGCCCTGTCTTGCCAGTGCAAACCTGCTTGTATGTTGGATGCTCAACGAGCCCTCCCGTATAACCCGATGTGGCGGAGAGAACACCCTTTAGTTTATTGAAATGGTACTCAACGCCCCAGAAACATCCTCCTGCAAAAATCGCCTTTTGCGTCACGGCATGAGACTTCTGCTGCGGCAAAAAACTCAGAGAAAGTGAATTAACACAATGACGAACATTTTTTTTCGTCAGTCCTTCCCTGAAAAACACATGACCAAGATGAGCACCACACTTGGCACAAACAATCTCCGTTCGCCGTCCATCAGCATCAGGAATCTGCCTGACTGCCCCGTCAATGGCGTCATCAAAACTCGGCCAGCCGGAACCTGAATCGAATTTATCAGAAGAGCTGAAAAGAGGCGCATCGCACTGACGGCAGAGATAGAGGCCAGCATCCTTATTGAGATAATATTTACCACTTCCGGGCATTTCAGTGCCTTTGTGCAGAATTACCCTCTTTTCGTCAGGTGTCAATTGATTATATCCCATAGCATTACATGATAAAATGAGAAACAGCACACCCCAATGCAACATGCTTGCAAAAAGTGGCTGAAAAAAAATACTACCATACATGAGAAAAAGTCATCCCGTACAATGAAGTGGCAACTTCGGGTGGCATAAGCCAATCATTATACGGCTTTGTGAATAATTACTTCACCGGCAATAACATCCCGGATATCGTGTCGTTGAGATTCTACCCTGCTGTACCCTGCAAATGAAGCCGTAACATAAGCATGAAAACCATAATTCCATCCATAACGTTCACTGATTTTCCCCATCCACAATATCACTCAATATTAAAAAATAACGCCGGCAAACTTTGCAAAAATGGCTCTCAAATCCTATACTATGGCTGAAAATTATGGACAATTAGCTCAGTTGGTTAGAGCGTTCGCTTCACACGCGAAAGGTCATCGGTTCGAATCCGCTATTGTCCACACCTGCTGCAAGCCTCACCGATCGAATTCTGCTGAATCTCCAGATCAGAACTCCTCAACATACAACTCTCCCGGCTCATCAGGATGATGGCGTGTATAACCAAAACCCAGGAGCCATTCTGAAACATGACTGACCATTTCCGGTTTTCCGCTGACAAAAAAGTGTGTGCGTTCAGGGTCAGGTGAAATGTTAAACTCGTTTTGCAAGGTGTCATTTCTCAACAAATCCTCGATACATAACCTATAGCCGTCCCAGCGATCGTCAGCATCCGTCAGGGTCGGTACGTAAAAAAAGTTTGCATAAGTTTTTGCGAGAAAGGTCAACTCACTGGAATACCCAAGATCCCAGCGATGGGCCGCGCCCTGAATGACAACCATTTTACTTTCAGGCCTCTCTACAATATGGGAACGTAAAAAACTGATATAGGGGGCAATACCGGTTCCTGTTGCCACCATGACGATATCACTGCCATCCGGTGTTTCATCAAGACGAAAAAGTCCGCTTATCCTGGTGCCGACATACAATCTGTCTCCAGTATCAAGATTGAACAACCTGGAGGTTAACTGTCCTGACTTGACCTGTGAAATATAAAACTCCATCTGTCGGGCCTCAGTCTTTGCCGAAGCAATTGAGTACGGCCTCTTGATCAGTTTGTTTGGTTCAGCAGGTACCAACTCTGGTTCTGAATTGGAAGAGCGCGTCTCATAGCCGAAAAGGCCAAGTAATATATTCTGCCCGGCTTCAAATTCTGCTCTCGCTTCATCGGTATTGATTCTGAAGATCATGATGTCGGGCGTAACCATGATTTTATCGCTCACAGTAGCATTATATTGAGTATCCATAAATGATCAGACATTTTTGCGCTGCGATTACAACAGGCGATTATTGGGAAAAAATAATAATTGCTATCAATACAAGATGTTATGGTAAAAAAATAGTGGCGCCATGAATATTGTCAATGCTGATACCAGATTTTTTCACAAAACCTGACGCCACCCGCCACCCAATGAACGATAAAGTTCTGCCATAGAGGCAAGATGTTGACGACGTATATCAGCAAGATTGAGTTCCGCAGAAAGCTCATTGTTCTGCACCACAATAACCTCAAGATAAGTGGCCATTCCACTTTGAAAAAGCATTCCTGCATTTGAGACCGCTTTTTTTAACGTTACAACCCGCTCTTCAGCAATTACTTCCTGCTCTTTTATCTTTTCAAGTCGAACAAGCGCATCAGAAACTTCCGCTACGGCTTTCAGGACAGCCTGCTTAAAGGCAAGTTCCGCCTGATCCCTTTTTATTGTTGACTTCTCATAGTCGGCCTTCAACTGACCGCGTTGAAACAATGGCTGCAGGAGCGTTCCCTGTACCATGCCAAAAATGGAACCTGGAAATAAAAACCATTCACTTGCATTCAACGCACTGACACCTTCCTGAGCCGTCACCGTCAACGAAGGATAAAAAGCGGCACCGGCTTGATCAACATCGGCATTTGCCCCTCTGACGGCAAGTTCAGCAGCACGAACGTCAGGTCTGTTCTGAAGCATGGCAGCAGGAATACCAACAGGGAGATTATCAGGCACTTTTGCATTAAAATACGACTGACTTCTCAAAACAGGGCCTGGCATCCTTCCACAAAGAATACTTAAGGCGTTTTCCTGCACAACAATATTTTGTTCAAGAAGAGGAATTGATCCGGCTATCGACTGTTTTGCTGCTTCCTGCTGCTTTACAGCAAGATCATTGACCTGACCGGCCGCATACTGAATCCGGATCATCTTCAGCGTCGTATCAGCAAGAGCTAGGCTCTTTCTTGACGTTGCAAGCTGCGCATCAAGCATCTGGAGATTATAATAGCCCTCCGCGACATCTGCCACAAGTCTGGTGCGTACGGCATTCGCTGCTTCATGCGTTTTCAGGTATGCTGCAAGTTCAGATTTTTTTTTGCTTCGAATTTTTCCCCAGATATCAACTTCCCAGGAGGCAGAGAGTGACGCAATATACTCTTGAGGGGTTTTTCTGGCGCCATTATCAGACGAATAATTTCGAATATCATCAACTTTGATATTCAGGGATGGTAATATTCCAAGCTTTGAGGCATCAAGCGTTTGCCGCGCATAATCAATATTTTTAAGCGCCACCTGCAAGTCAATATTTTTAACTATGGCGCTGTCAATCACCGCACACAAGGCCTGATCTGCAAAAAAACGTCTATACGGAAGCTTTGCAATAACCGTATCAGCAGCCACACCAGAAACAGCCGTAATCGCACCCCGATAATTCGCGGGAAATAATCCATCCGTCGATGTTGATGCACGAGTGCCGCTGCATGCCATCATTCCGCAACCGACCACGGTGAGCATTATGGCCTGTAACAAACCATGTATCCGTATTTTCATAAACACTTTATTTCACATCATGATAATTGACGAGAGCGCTCTTTCTCTTTTTTCACGACCTCATCAAGAAGCTCCCCTGCTTCAACTATTGGAGAAGCAATCCCGGTAATGCGCTCCTGAAGATGCTGGAAGGTGATAAAAAGCACCGGTACAATAAAAATACCGAGCACCATACCAACAAACATTCCGCCAATAGCAGCGGCTCCAATAGAGTGATTTCCCTGAGCTGCTGGTCCCGAAACAAAAAGAAGGGGCAGAAGACCGGCAATAAAGGCAAGCGATGTCATAAGAATAGGCCGGAGCC
>CAILXE010000102.1 GCA_903838095.1 uncultured Chlorobiaceae bacterium | reverse complement strand
CATTGAAAAAAACTCTTAGGGTATAAGGGCTGGCCTCTTGTTTTAATCTGGCAGAACGCTTATAATACTATTTATTGCAGATGACTGCGGGGTATGGTTATGCCTTCTCTTTACCCACCAATAATACACTTACCAGACAACAATATCAATGGCCTTCGTGCCGCGATGTTTTATTAACACAGGGATTTTCTTGCTGTGCCCTCATTTTGAATAACAATAAGTAATGAACAGGGACAATGACTGATACAAAACAGAAAACCAGACAGGTCAATGTGACCTCAAAAACCAGCGTCTCCGTGCTTTTTGCTGGAGATTCGGGAGACGGTATGCAATTGACCGGTACTCAATTTGCCAATACTGTTGCAATTCATGGCTCAGCACTCAATACGTTTCCAAATTTTCCTTCTGAAATAAGGGCCCCTGCCGGCACGATTGCCGGGGTTTCAGGCTTTCAGCTCCAGTTCAGCAGCAAACCGGTCTATACCCCCGGTGCGCGATTTGATGTTATGGTCGCCATGAATTCAGCCGCGCTGAAAGCAAATCTCAAAGACCTGCACCGTGGCGGCATCATCATTGCCGGTACTGAAGGATTTGATGAAAAAAACCTCAAGCTTGCAGGCTATCCCGAAGGAGTGAATCCACTCGAAGACGGGTCGCTGAGTAACTATATTCTTTTTCCTGTCCCGATTCTGCAGCTTACCCGTGAAGCGCTGAAAGAGAGCGGCCTCAGCAGCAAGGAAATTGACCGGTGCAAAAACATGTTTGTTCTGGGCTTGCTCTACTGGCTCTACACCCTTCCGCTTGAAGGAACGTTTGAAACGCTTCGCGCCAAATTCCAGAAAAATGTTCACATGGCCGAAGCGAACATCCGGGCTGTAAAAGCGGGCTATTTCTTTGGTGATGAAACTGAGCTTTTTGCTAACCTTGGCCGTTTTGACATTGCCCCGCAGAAACAGCATGGCGTCTATCGCAGGGTAACGGGAAATGAAGCGTGTGCCATAGCGCTGACTGCGGCGTCGAAAAAGGCTGGCCTGAAACTGTTCCTTGGCTCATACCCTATCACCCCGGCAACGGAGATTCTTCAGACTCTGGCTAAAAAGAAAAAATATGGCGTCAAAACTTTTCAGGCTGAAGATGAAATTGCCGGTATTGTGAGCAGCATCGGCGCAGCCTATGGCGGCGCACTTGCGGCAACGAACACCTCTGGCCCCGGGCTTGCTCTGAAAACCGAAGCTCTTGGTCTGGCGGTGATTCTTGAACTGCCGCTGGTGGTTATCAATGTTCAGCGCGGCGGCCCGTCAACCGGTCTTCCAACAAAACCCGAGCAGTCTGATCTGTTTATGGCAATGTACGGCAGACATGGAGACGCTCCTCTCCCGGTCATTGCGGCCAGCTCCCCTGTTGACTGCTTCTATGCGACCTATGAAGCTGCAAGAATTGCTATAGAGCACATGACACCGGTGATCTGTTTAACTGACGGCTATCTTGCTCTGAGCTCAGAGCCATGGAAAGTCGAAAGTCAGGACAACCTTGCTGACATCAAGCCACATTTTCACGCTCCAAGGCAACCTGAAGATCCGCCTTTCCTTCCGTACAAGCGAGACGATCGTCAGGTTCGCGCATGGGCAATCCCCGGAACGAAAGGGCTTGAACACCGTATCGGCGGACTCGAAAAGCAGCATGAAACCGGCAACGTGTCTCATGATCCGGATAATCATGAGTTGATGACCAGGCTTCGTGCCCAGAAAATTAATCAGATTGCTGACAGTATTCCGCTTCAGACTATTGATAATGGCCCTGAAAAGGGAGATTTACTTGTTCTTGGGTGGGGCTCTTCCTATGGCGCCATTAAAACTGCTGTTGAACAAGCCATTGAAAAGGGTTTCAATGTCGCTCATGCTCACTTGCGCTATATTCACCCGTTTCCAAAAAATCTTGGTGAACTTCTCGGCAACTATAAAAAAATACTTATCCCTGAACTCAATAGCGGACAGCTTATTCATATTATCCGCGACACCTTCCTGATGGCACCTGTTGGATTCTCCAAGGTTCAGGGAGTACCATTCAATGAAATGGAAATACTGATAAAAATCACTGACATCATAAAGGAGCTTCAATCATGACCGATAACACAACAGTACCAGTCCTTCCAATCCTGATTGCCAAGGATTTTGCTTCGGATCAGGAGCCTAAATGGTGTCCCGGCTGTGGCGATCATGCCGTGCTGCAGCAAATAAAAAATGTTTTACCTGAACTGGGTATTGCACCTGAAAACATTGTTTTTGTTTCGGGTATAGGCTGCTCATCCCGCCTCCCTTATTACCTTGCAACCTATGGTGTTCACGGTATTCACGGCAGAGCGCTGCCGATGGCCACCGGCCTGAAAGCTGCACGACCGGATCTGAGTGTATGGGTTGGCACAGGGGACGGGGACGCACTCTCAATTGGCGGAAACCATTTCATTCATACCCTGAGAAGAAATCCTGATCTGAATGTGGTGCTCTTCAACAATGAAATTTACGGCCTCACAAAAGGCCAGTAT
>CAILXE010000101.1 GCA_903838095.1 uncultured Chlorobiaceae bacterium | reverse complement strand
CGGAAAGAATTGTTGAAAATGCTGTCTGGGGAATGTTGCCACACAACAATCTCGGTCGTCAGCTTTTCAGAAAACTCAAGGTTTATGCTGGCGCAAATCACCCGCATGCTTCACAGTCTCCTATAGAAATGAAGGTTAACTAAATATTTAACGCATTGGGAATGAAAGAGGTTATTGATACAGTAGGTCGTCGTAAAACCGCCGTGGCCAGAGCTTTTATGACTCCGGGAAAAGGCCGGGTTATTATCAACAAAAGGCCGGTTGAAGAATATTTCAAGGATGAATTCAAACGTAACCAGGCTCTCAGGCCTCTTTTGATTACTGAAAAATCCGAAGAGTTTGATATCAGGGTGAATGTTCAGGGTGGTGGCGTCAGTGGTCAGTCTGGAGCAGTCAGTCTTGCTATTGCCCGTGCTCTGACCGAGTTTGATGAAGCATCTCGTGCCATTCTTAAAACAGAGAAACTTCTGACAAGAGATCCGAGAATGGTTGAGCGTAAAAAATTCGGACGCAAAAAGGCCCGCAAACGTTTCCAGTTCTCCAAACGTTAATCCGGCGCTTGCTCTTTTTATATAAGTTTCAATTTCAGAACACAACGTCGCATATCATGCCTTTCTGAAGATCATTCAGATGAAGCTTTCCGGAAGTGTCCGGCGCCCTGCGCCGGATACCGGGCAGTACAGGCATGGTAGAGGAATAACTAAATCATAACAACAGGTCACTATGTCACATTTCCAGCTTGAAGAGATGCTCCGCGCAGGAGTCCACTTTGGTCACCTTGCCCGTCGCTGGTGTCCAAAAATGAAGCCGTATATTTTCATGGAAAAAAACGGCGTTCATATTATTGATCTCCAGAAAACCGTTGTTCTTGCCGATGAAGCACTCAAGGCACTTGAGGCTATCGCGCAGACCGGCAAAGAAATCATGTTTGTCGGTACCAAAAAACAGGCCAAACACATTATTGCCGAGCAGGCAGAGCGTGCCGGAATGCCCTATGTCTGTGAGCGCTGGCTGGGCGGTATGCTCACCAACTTCCAGACTATCCGTCAGAGTATCAGACGCATGAACTCCATTGACCGGATGGCCACTGACGGCACTTATGATATGATTACCAAAAAAGAGCGTCTCATGCTTGGGCGTGAGAAAGAGAAGCTCATGAGAATTCTTGGAGGTATTGCCACCATGACAAGGCTTCCAGCCGCACTCTTTATCGTTGACATCAAAAAAGAGCATATCGCCATCAAGGAGGCCCGTTCACTTGGTATCCCCATTATTGCGATGGTTGATACAAACTGTGACCCTGAACTGGTTGATTATGTCATACCGGCAAATGACGATGCCATTCGTTCTATTCAGCTTATGGTCAAGGCTGTTGCCGATACGGTTATCAAGGCACGCGAACTGAAGGTTGAGCATGAGGTTCTTGCCGAGATGGATGAGGTCGAAGTGGATGCCGATAACGAACTGGAAGAGATCAGCGAATAATCATTGTTTATAATCAACAAGAGAAAATAGTAAAAGTTACATGAGCCAGACTTCAGCAAAAGATGTAAAAAATCTTCGTGATATAACAGGTGCAGGGATGATGGACTGCAAAAAAGCCCTTGATGAAACAGGTGGTGATATTGAGCAGGCGATCGATTATCTGCGCAAAAAAGGTGCAGCCCTTGCAGCGAAACGTGCTGACAGGGATGCCAAGGAAGGAATGGTCAGCATCAAGGTCACTCCTGACCACAAGAGTGGTGTTATTCTTGAATTGAACTGCGAGACTGATTTTGTTGCGCGTGGTGATGACTTTACCGGTTTTACTGCGGCGCTTGGCGATCTTGCACTTGCAAATCGTACAACATCTCCCGAAGCTCTTCTTGCATTGACGCTTGGTGAAGCTTATGGTGGTGAATCTGTTGATGATGCCATGAAAACCATGACGGGCAAGCTTGGTGAAAAAATCAATCTTAAACGCCTTGCTTTTTTTGATGCACCAAACGGCCTTGTCGAGGGATATATTCACCCGGGCGCAAAACTGGGTGCGATCATTCAGATTGATACTGACAAGCCTGAAGTTGTAAGCGGACTTGCTAAAGATCTTGCCATGCAGGTTGCGGCTGCTGCTCCGGTGGTTGTTGATCGCTCATCTGTTCCTGCCGACTATATTGCCAAAGAGTCTGAAATTTATCGTCAGCAGGCTCTTGAACAGGGCAAAAAAGAGGAGTTTGTCGACAAGATAGTGCTTGGACGACTTGAAAAGTACTACCAGGATGTGGTACTCAGTGAACAGACCTTTATTAAAGATGACAAGGCAAAGGTATCCGGTGTGCTCAGTGACTGTCGAAAACAGCATCAGGCAAAGGTCGATGTCATTGGATTTGTTCGCTATCAGTTGGGAGAATAAGTTGAAAAAAGCCTCGTTGTTCGAGGCTTTTTTTTTACTCAATGTGTTTTTTCCATTAACCCGTTGTTTCTGAGGATAAGGATATGCTCCAGTACAAGCGCATCTTGCTGAAGTTGAGTGGTGAAGCACTTGCAGGTGATGATGGTTACGGCATTAATGCCAGGATGCTTGAACGGTATGCCGAGGAGATCAGGGAAGCTCGTGATATGGGTGCTCAGATTGCTCTTGTGATTGGTGGAGGCAATATTTTTCGAGGCATGTCAGAGGCAGCAGCAAATATGGACCGTGTGCAGGCCGATTATATGGGTATGCTTGCTACAGTGATTAACGCGTTGGCTTTTCAGGATGCGCTGGAACGCAAAGGGGTTTTTACCCGCCTTCAGACGGCTATAAAAATGGAACAGATGGCCGAGCCTTTTATCAGACGGCGTGCTGTTCGTCATCTTGAAAAAGGACGGGTCGTTCTTTTCGGAGCGGGCACAGGAAATCCCTATTTTACGACCGATACGGCTGCCTCACTAAGGGCTATTGAGATTGAGGCGGATATTATTGTCAAGGGAACAAGAGTTGACGGCGTGTATGATTCCGATCCTGAAAAAAACGCCAATGCGCAATTTTTTGCAGATATCTCCTACCTTGATGTCATACGCAAAAACCTTCGGGTTATGGATATGACCGCAATAACACTCTGCAGTGAAAATTCTTTGCCTATTGTGGTCATGAATATGAATGAGAAAGGGAATCTGACAAGGCTGCTGCGCGGCGAAAAGATTGGTTCGCTTGTTCATGGAGAGCTCTCCTGAAAGTGCTCCTCATTTTCTGAACCCTTCTGAAAAAAATGGTTGAGTGCCAACTGAATCTCATTCCATTCAAATCCCCGGTTACGCAGGAAGAGTTCAAGTTTTTTCTTCTTCTCAATTTCAGTAGTGCCATGCAGTGAGCGGATTTTTTTTTCTGCAGCCAGAAAGCACAGTCCACCACTCTCATAGTTTTTCAGAAGTTCTGCAATAATGTTCTCCGAAACGCCTCTTTTCCTGAGATCAGCCAATATTTTTATTTTTCCTGCCGGTTTTCTCCGCGATCGACTGCTGATCAACTCAATACTGAAAGCAAGGTCGTTCTGCACTCCCCGGCTTGTCAGCGTCTCAAGTACCTCTTCAATAATTTCCGGGGTATACCCCTTTCTCCGGAGTTTCCGTTGCAGCTCTTCCCGACTGTGACTACGCAAGCCAAGCAGTTTGAGCGCCAATACCATAGCAGAGGAAGAAGAATTATTCAGCATGATCAAATCATCAAGAGTCAGCAAAGTGTCAGGAAGAGTATGCAATCTAATGTTCGGATAATATCTGTTCAAAATAAATGTTTTACTATATTCCATCCTTTTGAGGATGAACATGTCGGTTGTGTACCGGTATATCAGTCTGTTTTTTCTATCAGTCAAGCATAAAAGAAGATGCCGCGCTATACTCCAGAACAGCTTGTCAAACGAAACGCATCAGTTTGGACCGATATTCAGATTATTCTTGCTCCGATCCAGTTTCTCTTTTTTATTGCCGGATTGACCATCACGGTACTCTATGCCAATGCTCTTTTCGTTCCCGGTCTTTATTGGGTCAGTCTTGCAATTTTATTTAAAACACTGTTTTTCGCTCTTCTTTTCATTACAGGAATGTTTTTTGAAAAGGAGGTTTTTAATCAATGGGTCTACTCTAAAGAGTTTTTTTGGGAAGATGTCGGAAGCACTGTTGCAGCAGCATTTCACCTGTTGTACTTTTTTCTGGCCTGGTTTGGAGCTTCACAGGAGGTACTGATTCTGGATGCTTATCTGGCTTATTTTACCTATGTGGTTAATGCACTGCAGTATCTGATCAGGATTATTCTTGAAAAACTCAATGAACGCAATCTTCGGATTGAAGGTCGCCTCTGAGGGGTTCCTTATTTTGTCAAGACGCTCATTATATTATGAAATATAGTTTTAAAAGGCTCTGGAACACCGCATTTCTGTTTGTAGGCCCGGCCTGGTATCTGCTGGTGTGGATGATCTGGTCATCCGGCCAACTGCAAACAACAGGGGACAAAATTTCTTTTCTTTGTATTGTGATTCCCGGTTTTCTCATTGTCTACAGTTCTGGATTTTTTATTGAAAGGTGGCATGAAAAGAAAAAAAAGGCGAGGCAATGAAAGGCGCTTCGCGTTGGTACATGTCGTTATTTTTCAACAATACACACTGGTTTCCGGTGTGAGAAGCGTGACCTCTTATGCAGAACCTTTGGAATGAAGCTGATCTTCAGCAATCCGTCGCAGAGCAGTGCCGCATGTCTGAGATGCAAACGGAACTTGCCGAATTAGTTTATGCATCCCGTCTTCTTGGAAGTGAAAGTTCGCTTGTGATGCATGGCGGGGGTAATACCTCCGTCAAGTGCGAACTGGTTGATATGGTTGGCAACCGCGCTGAAGTACTGTTGATCAAGGCAAGTGGAGTCGATCTGAGCCGGGTTACCGGTCGGGATTATACGCCACTCAGACTGATACCCCTGCGTAAACTTGTGGAGCTTTTCACCCATAACGACAGCATCGGCGAAGAGGCGCTTCGTCGCTTTTCGACCAAGGAGTTTAAGCATCTTCTGTTGTTGAACATGTTCAGTCTGACCGACCACATGGCCGAAAAGAGACTGACACCTTCGATAGAGACGCTCCTTCATGCCTTTCTGCCGCACCGGTTTATTCTCCATACCCACTCTTTTGCGTTGCTTACCGTCAGTAATCAGCCAGATGGTGACCGGCTCTGTCGGGAAACGCTCGGTGAAAACTTTGGCTCTGTGCCCTATATCAAGCCGGGTCTTGGACTTGCCCGATCTGCCGCCAGTGTTTATGATGCAAATCGGGATATCAAAGGCCTGGTGCTTCAGAAGCATGGTCTTGTTACTTTTGGTTCCACGGCAAAAGAAGCGTATACGCAGATGATTGAAGCGGTCAGCATGCTTGAACATCGTATTGCCCAGGCTGGCCGAAAAACCTTTCCCTCGATATCGTTACCTCAGACAATTGCACCATTAGAAATAGTTGCTCCAGTGATCAGGGGAGCCTGTGTTGAGGAAAAATCACCAGGGATGCGTGAGTATCACCAGTTTATTCTTGATTTTCGCACCTCTGCCGATATTCTTCACTATGTGAACAGCGCCGATCTTGCCACTATGAGTCAACGGGGTGCCATGACGCCTGACTTTATTATTCGAACCAAAAATAAACCACTTCTTGTTCCTGCGCCTGATGCAGAAAATATTGCAGGATTCAAGGCAGCGGTACATGAGGCTGTTCAACGCTATTGTCAGGAGTATACCGAGTACTTTACCGTTCAGCAGCAGACTTCCGACATGCAGGTAACCATGCTTGATCCTCTTCCAAGAGTGGTGCTTGTTCCCGGGTTCGGGCTTTTCGGGCTTGGCAAAACTGCTGAATCTGCGGCTGTCAATGCTGATATAGCAACCTGTACCGCTTCAGCCATTCTTGATGCGGAATCACTTGGCACTTTTGAAACCATCAGTGACCGTGAAGCATTTGAGATAGAGTACTGGGATATGGAACAAGCCAAGATGACCAAGGTTCATCACGATGTCTTTGCCGGCAAAGTCGTGTTGGTCACCGGGGCGGCAAGTGGTATCGGTCTTGCAACAGCCAAAGCTTTTCGTCAGAGAGGGGCTGAACTGGTCATTCTTGACCTGACCAGAGAGTCTCTTGATCGGGCAGCAGAGGAGCTTGGCGGGAGCGTTCTTGCCCTGACCTGTGATGTTACCTCAAGGGCCGATGTTCACGCGGCATTTGATGCCGCATGTCGCCGCTTTGGTGGGGTGGATATTATTGTTTCCAATGTTGGTGCCGCCATTCAGGGGCGTATCGGAGAAGTCTCTGACGATCTGCTTCGAAAGAGCTTTGAAATAAACTTCTTTTCACACCAGTCCATTGCCCAGGATGCGGTGAAAATCATGAAACTGCAAGGGACAGGAGGCGTCCTGCTGTTCAACGTATCCAAACAGGCGGTCAATCCTGGTCCGGATTTTGGTCCCTATGGTCTGCCTAAAGCAGCAACGATGTTTCTCGTCCGTCAGTATGCGCTTGATCATGGACGTGACGGTATTCGGGCGAACGGAATTAATGCAGATCGCATTCGCAGCGGCCTGCTGACCGCAGAGATGATCAAGGCCCGATCAGCCGCCCGTGGCCTGAGTGAGCGGGAATACATGGCAGGAAATCTGTTACAGCTTGAGGTGACCGCCGAAGATGTTGCGGAAGCCTTTGTGCATCTTGCCCTTGAAATCAGGACAACTGGTTCAATTACGACAGTAGATGGAGGCAACATCGCCGCCGCGCTCCGCTGAATGAGCACAAAATATTGAAGACATATAACAATTATAACAGCGAAAGAGGAGATCGATACCATGGCAGAATACGATAAAGACAAGCAGGCAAAAGAGTATTATCTGGATACTCCGGTCAATAATTATGGATTTTTTCTTAAAGGCGCACATTCTCTGGATTGGGGAATGAAAAACCGTCTTTCAAGAATTTTCAGACCTGATACAGGAAAGACAGTCATGCTTGCTATTGATCATGGCTACTTTCAGGGGCCGACCACCGGGCTTGAACGGCCGGACGTCAACATCGTCCCGCTTATGCCCTATGCTGATGCGATCATGCTGACCCGTGGTATTCTGCGGACAACTGTTCCTCCAAGCCTCACCAGAGCCGTCGTCATGCGTTGCAGCGGTGGTCCAAGCATTCTCAAGGAGCTTTCAGACGAAGAGCTTGCGGTTGATATCGAAGATGCCATCCGCATGAACGTTGCCGCAATCACTCTCCAGATATTCATTGGTGGAGAATATGAGACTCGTTCTATTCACAATATGACAAGGCTTGTTGATATGGGTCTGCGTTACGGTATTCCTACTATGGCCGTGACCGCTGTCGGCAAGGATATGGTGCGAGACGCCAAATATTTCAGGCTTGCATGCCGTATGGCAGCGGAGCTTGGGGCACAGATTGTCAAGACCTATTATGTGCCCGAAGATTTTGATACCGTTATTGCGTCATGCCCGGTACCGATTGTTATGGCAGGCGGCAAAAAACTTCCTGAACTCGAAGCACTGACGATGTCCTGGCGTGCAATCAATGAAGGCGCTTCGGGTGTCGACATGGGACGCAATATTTTTCAGAGTGATTTCCCTCTTGCCATGATGAAAGCCGTCAACAAGGTCGTCCATGAGAAGATGAATCCGCAGGATGCGTTTGAGTATTTCAATACCATCAAATCTGAAGGGTAAACAGAGTACAGAAAGAGTTTGATTTTTTTAATGGTAACCCTTGAGCAACTTGCGGCAGGCCGGGGCTGGGGTATTTCATGCATTTCTATGAACAGAGAGGATATTAAAGGTTTTTTTGCCTCAAGGGAGCAGCTTGATATGGCTGACTACCTGACGCTCGATTATTACCTGGAATGCGTGGGAGATATCGAGGTTGCCCTTGCTCATTTCTGCAGTGAACAATCAACGGCACAGTGGCAACGCGTGGGCCATGATGAAGACTTCCGACCAAAACACGGGGCGAAGGTTATCAGCCTTACGGTAGAGGGTGAGCTTGAGGCGCTCAGCTATCCGATACATCATGCGGCTACCGGCCCTATTCATGCATGCCGCTTGACTATTGCGCATCCTCATCGCAATTTCGGGACGAAAATTCCGAATCTGCTTTCCGCAGTGTGCGGAGAAGGAGTCTTTTTTACTCCAGGTGTGCCAGTGGTCAAGTTGCTTGATATAGGTTTTCCTGAGTCATATCTTAATGCTTTTGATGGTCCAAAATTCGGTATTGATGGTATCCGTGATCTTCTTCATGCCTATAATCGACCGATCTTTTTTGGTGTTGTCAAACCCAACATAGGACTCAGTCCCGATGATTTCGCCGAAATTGCCCGTCAAAGCTGGCTGGGTGGTCTTGATATTGCCAAAGATGATGAAATGCTGGCCGATGTTGACTGGTCAACCCTCATTGAACGCTCTCATGCGCTGGCAGACGCACGACGGAGTGCTGAGCGGGAGACTGGCGAACCGAAAATTTATCTTGCCAATGTGACGGATGAGGTTGACCGCCTGATTGAGCAACACGATATTGCCGTCAGCAATGGCGCGAATGCCTTGCTTGTTAATGCCCTGCCGGTTGGTCTCAGTGCTGTCAGAATGCTGGCAAAGCATACGAAAGTTCCTCTCATCGGCCATTTTCCGTTTATAGCAGCGTTCAGCCGTATGGAAAAATATGGCGTCCACTCCAGGGTTATGACCAAACTGCAACGCCTTGCAGGTCTTGACTCAATTATCATGCCCGGATTTGGCAGCAGGATGATGACTCCCGAAGATGAGGTAAAAGAGAATATACAGGAGTGCCTGCAGGAGTTTGGCCATATCAGGCGTTCACTTCCTGTTCCGGGTGGCAGCGATTCAGCCTTGACGCTCGAAGGTGTTTACCGCAAGGTCGGCAGTGTTGATTTTGGTTTTGTACCCGGTCGCGGTATTTTTGGTCATCCCATGGGTCCAAAAGCTGGCGCAAAGAGTATCCGTCAGGCCTGGGAGGCGATAGAGCAGGGTATTGAGCTTGAAACTTATGCAGTCGGTCGACCGGAACTTCAGGTGATGGTTGATGGGGCCAACGGAAAATAGCAGGTTTTCATGGGTATGCTCGACCAAAAGGTTGCCGTTATTACTGGTTCTACAAAAGGTATCGGCAAAGCTGTCGCTCATGAATTTGTCCGGCAAGGCGCAAAGGTTGTTATTACTTCCTCCTCAGATGCCAATGTTCAGGCGGCCGTAGCTGAATTTCAGCCCGGGAGCGTACTGGGTTGTGTCTGCAATGTTGTTTCAATGCCAGATATGGAACAGCTTATTCTGAAAGCAACAGGCACATTCGGCAAGGTTGACTGTTTTATTAACAATGCAGGGATTTCCGATCCCTTCAGGAGCATTACTGAGAGTAATCCTGATGAATGGGGCAAGGTGATTGATACCAATCTTAAGGGAACCTACAACGGCTGCCGTGCGGCAATCAGCTATTTTCTCAGGGAAAGCATACCCGGAAAGGTGATCAATATGGCCGGTTCCGGCACAGACCGTACTTCAAATACGCCATGGATGAGCGCTTATGGTTCCACCAAGGCAGCCATAGCCAGATTGACCTATGCTGTTGCTGAAGAGTACAGGCATAAAGGAATATCAGTGATGTTACTGCATCCAGGTCTGGTGCGTACCGGGATGCTCAGCGTCGATAATCCTACCCCTGAGCTTTCACGGCAGTTAGCCACCTTTAATACTATTCTTGATATTTTTGCCCAGTCGCCTTCAGTTGCTGCAGGGCTTGCGGTGAAACTTGCATCAAGCTGGAGTGACTCGAAAACAGGAGTCTATCTTTCGGCGTTGAATGGAGCCAGAAAAAAAAGGTTGCTCCTGACCTATCCCTTCCGTAAAATACTGAACAAGATTGACCGCCGAACCTATTAATCCGGGCATTGTTTATGCGGAAAGCTGGTGTGACTATACTTTTTTTCCTTCTTCTGGGCGCTCTTCAGGGTTGTTACAGTTTTAAAGGAGGCTCGCTGCCCGAACATCTGAAGACCATTGCCATTCCGGTGTTTGATGACCGTTCCGGTGCAGGTATTGCTCAGTTCAGGGCAGAGCTGACCAAAAGTCTTGTCGATAGAGTCGAATCACAGAGCTCTCTCCGATTCATTTCTTCCATTGCACGGGCCGATGCCCTGGTTCAGGGGACAATTCTTTCATTTTCTGACGAATCAAGTCAACTCTCAAGCTCAACCCAGCGAGCCAGAACAAACAGGGTGACGCTGGTCGTACAGGTAACGATGGAAGATCGAGTAAAAAAGGTGCCAATTTTTACTCAATCGTTTGTTGGATTTGCCGATTATCCCGTTGGAAACTATCTGGCGCAGCAGGCGGCCATTCGTTTTGCCCTTGGCCAGATTATTGATGATATTTTTGACAGGATTGTTTCTGGATGGTAACTTTTCGAGATGCTGACGGATTGAAAAAGTCACAGAAACAGATTCAGTGGATTAATTAATACGATGATGTAAAACCTGCATGATGCAGGCATTGACATAAAGGAGGTTGTTATGGGATCAGACAAAAATGTTGAGTATCGCCTTGAACTCGCACGCGGGTTTTTGAATGAAGCGGAACAGGATTACTCTCTGAAGCGCTGGCGGGCATGTGTTTCCGGTTCGATACTTGTGCTTGAAAATACCGGACTTGCTGTGCTGATGCTCTTTGGTGTTTCTCCCTTGACTCACAAGCCAGCCAGACATTTGTCGCAATTGATTTCAGAAGGAACCGTAACGACTGATGTTGCTGCATTGATTCAGCAGATACTTCCAGAGTTGGAAAAGTATGATTCACACGAAAAAATGCTTGCAAAATATGGAGATGAGTCATCATATCGGCTTCCCTGGGAGCTTTTCGGCGAAGAAGAAGGCGTGTCGGCCATTCAAGCCGCCCGAAAATGTATGCGTCTGAGTTCAGAACTTGCTGCCTTGATGCAGTAATCATTGTTTGACAGCCATTCTGTTGTTGATTGGAGAACGCTATGGCATCATATCTCAATAAATCAGCAGTTTTATGAAGGGAATTATTCTGGCAGGAGGCTCTGGCACCAGGCTTTACCCGGTTACCAGGGGGATATCAAAACAGCTTCTTCCTGTCTATGACAAGCCCATGATCTATTATCCCCTGACGACGCTGATGCTCGCCGGGATAAGGGATATTCTTGTTATTACGACACCTGAGGATCAGTCGATGTTCATGAAACTGCTTGGGGATGGCCATGACTGGGGTATTACTCTCTCCTATGTGGTACAGCCCTCTCCGGACGGCCTGGCGCAGGCCTTCATTCTTGGAGAAGCATTTATTGGCAATGATGATGTAGCACTTATTCTGGGTGACAATATCTTTTTTGGTTATGCTTTTTCAGCGATGCTCGAAGCGGCCGTGCTCAATGTCCAAAAAGATCGCAAAGCAACAATATTTGGCTATTATGTCATTGATCCGGAACGGTATGGAGTTGCCGAACTTGATGCAGAGGGAACGGTTCTTTCGCTTGAAGAAAAGCCCTTGAACCCCAAGTCCAATTATGCGGTTGTTGGGCTGTATTTTTATCCCAATGATGTCGTGGAGATTGCTAAAAAGGTGAAGCCGTCTTTGAGGGGAGAACTTGAAATTACAGCCGTTAACGAAGCCTATTTGCAAAAGGGGCAGTTGAAGTGCTCCATGCTCGGGCGTGGTTTTGCCTGGCTTGATACTGGTACGCATGAGTCATTTCAGGAGGCCGGAAACTTTATCCAGACTGTAGAGAAAAGGCAGGGGCTGAAAGTGGCATGTCCTGAAGAGATCGCTTGGCGCAATGGCTGGATCAACGATGAAGAGCTTTTGCAACTCTCAGAACCATTGATGAAGAGCCAATACGGGTTGTACCTGAAGCAGTTGCTTGTTCAGCGTTAAAGGGGAGCCATTCTGTTTTTGCTGGCTGATGATTCAATATTTTTTTTGACTTTTATGCAAGTACTTCCTACAGCCATACCTGATGTTCTGATGTTTGAGCCACAGGTATTTGGCGATGATCGTGGTTATTTTTTCGAGTCATTTCGTCAGGATCTTTTTGAACAGCATATCGGACGCGTTTTATTTGTTCAGGATAATGAGTCCAAATCCGGCTATGGAGTGCTTCGTGGGCTTCATTTTCAGAAACCACCATTTACCCAGTCAAAACTTGTCCGTGCACTCTATGGCAGGGTGCTTGATGTTGCCGTTGACCTGCGTCTTGGTTCTCCATGGTATGGTCGGCATGTAGCCTGTGTGCTTGATGCTGAACGAAAGAATATGCTCTGGGTGCCAAAAGGGTTTGCTCATGGCTTTCTTGTACTCTCTCCCGAAGCTGTTTTTGCCTACAAGTGCGACAACTACTATGCATCATCCTGTGACGCCGGTATTCTGTGGAATGATCCATTGCTTGGAATTGACTGGCAGCTTCCGGAAGGAGTGATCCGGGTTTCCGGAAAAGATGCCGTGCAGCCAGCACTAAGTTCAGTTGATCTTTTTCGGTATGAAGATTACAGACAGGAAAAACTCTATCCGGGGGTTTCATAATTGAATATTCTCGTTACAGGCAGTCGTGGTCAGCTTGGCTCAGAGTTGCTGGCGCTGTCGGCCAGTTGCGCTCACCATAATTTTTTTTTCTATGATCTTCCTGATCTTGATATTACCGTTCAAGAGCGGGTTGAAGCTCTCTGTACGAACCATAGCATAGATGTTATCGTCAATTGTGCGGCATTTACGGCAGTGGACAAGGCTGAAACCGATTCGGCAACAGCATACAGGGTAAACAGTGACGGACCAGCGGTTCTTGCCGCGTGTGCCAGAGATCGACATGCTCTTCTGCTTCATGTCTCGACTGACTATGTTTTTGATGGAACCTCCAATATTCCTTATCGTGAAACTGATCCGGTTGCGCCGCTGGGTGTGTATGGTCGTTCGAAGTGGGAAGGTGAGGAGCGTATCCGCGCCATTGATCCTTCATACATGATTTTCAGAACCTCCTGGCTTTACTCTGTCTACGGAGTTAATTTTGTGAAAACCATGTTGCGTCTGGGTGCGGATCGCCCTGAGCTGAATGTTGTGGCTGACCAGATTGGAACGCCCACCTGGGCGGCAGATCTTGCGGCTGTTCTTGTGGCCATTATTGACCGGCACAACAGGGAGGTTTCCTGTAAGGCAACGTATCATTATTCAAATGAAGGGGTTGCCTCATGGTACGATTTTGCACATTCAGTTATGGAACTGTCAGGCGTTTCGTGTAAAATTACACCTGTCGAAAGTGCGCAGTATCCCCAGATAGCAGAGCGCCCATTGTACAGTGTCTTGAATAAGTCAGCCATAAAAAAAGATTGGGGGATCAGCATTCCATACTGGCGCGACTCACTGAAGGCCATGTTGCAGCAATTGGCGACTGAAAAGGACACGTGAAAAGGCAGCTTGAGAAGCAATCACTTCAAGGTCCCTGTTTTTTTGAATTATTGCAGGATACAAACCCAGTCAGTGGCGATATCCTGGTAGCAAGAGGGGTATGAGCCCCGTGCAAATTCGTAACAAATCATGATCTGTCAATGCATATTCTGATTACCGGAGGAGCTGGATTTATCGGGTCGCATGTTGTCCGGCACTTTTTAACGCGATACCCGTCGTATACGATTACCAACCTTGACAGTTTAACCTATGCCGGAAACCTTGCCAATCTCCGGGATGTTGAGGGCATGACAAACTATCACTTTGTCAAAGGTGATATTACTGATGCTGATTTTCTGATGAGCCTGTTTCATGAGCATCGTTTTGATGGTGTGATTCATCTGGCAGCCGAGTCGCACGTTGATCGTTCGATTGCCAGCCCGACGGCTTTTGTAGTGACCAATGTCCTTGGTACGGTCAATCTGCTGAACGCGGCCAAAGCCTGCTGGCAGTCAAATGTTGAAGGGAAACGTTTTTATCATATTTCAACTGATGAGGTTTATGGTTCACTTGGAAACAAGGGGATGTTTACTGAAGAGACACCATACGATCCTCACAGCCCTTACTCAGCATCAAAAGCGTCATCAGACCATTTTGTCAGAGCGTGGCATGACACGTTCGGGTTGCCGGTGGTGATAAGTAATTGTTCCAACAATTATGGATCATTCCAGTTTCCTGAAAAGCTTATCCCTCTTTTTATCAATAATATTATTCATAATAAACCGCTTCCGGTTTATGGAAAAGGAGAAAATATCCGTGACTGGCTCTGGGTTGTTGACCATGCCGAGGCAATTGATGTGATCTATCACAAAGGAACAATCGGAGATACGTACAATATTGGCGGTCATAACGAATGGAGCAACATTGACCTTATCAGGCTGCTCTGCCGTATCATGGATAAAAAGCTCGGACGTGCAGCGGGGGAATCTGAAAAACTGATAACTTATGTTACTGATCGGGCGGGCCACGATCTGCGCTATGCTATCGATTCGTCGAAGTTGCAGCGCGAACTTGGCTGGGTTCCTTCCATAACGTTTGAAAAAGGGCTTGAATTGACGGTGGAGTGGTATCTGTCACAGGGTGAGTGGCTGAGCAATGTTACTTCAGGAAATTACCAGCATTATT
>CAILXE010000100.1 GCA_903838095.1 uncultured Chlorobiaceae bacterium | reverse complement strand
GTTTCAGGAGTCAGAGCAGATTTTTTTATATTAGCTTTTGAATGGTTGGTTATGTCCTCCTCACTGAGATACACCCTTGTAACTGCTCTGACTTTGGTAATGTATTTCCTGTGACTCTATGTCAAATAGAAAAATGGCAGAAAGCACCACATGAACAGGAAACTTAATTTTCTGGATCTTTTCGCTGGGGCCGGAGGCCTGTCAGAAGGGTTCATTCAGGCAGGATTTGATCCTATCGCGCATGTTGAGTCGGACCTGGCTGCCTGCTTCACTCTCCGCACCCGAATGGCATACCACTGGCTTAAAAACTCAGGTCAGGCATGTGTGTATGCAAACTATCTGAAAGGTGAACTGTGCCGCCAGGACTTCTATGAACAGGTTCCAGAGAAGATCGTCAGATCGGTTATCAATGCCGAAATCGGAGCAGAAACAATACCTGATATTTTCAGACAGATTGATGCCCTGCTGAAAGGCAAGAATCTTGATCTGATTGTCGGAGGGCCTCCCTGCCAGGCATATTCAATTATTGGTAGATCACGTGATCGAAACCAGATGAAAGGTGATAAGCGGAACTACCTGTACATTTATTACGCCGAATTTCTGATGCGATACAAACCATCGTACTTCGTCTTTGAAAATGTCACCGGCCTTCTCTCTGCCAAGGATGAGAATGGTCGCCTTTATTTCAAAGACATGCAGGCGCTTTTTCTAAAATGCGGTTATGAAACCGAGTTCATGACGTTGTCGGCAGAAAATTATGGTGTTTTGCAGCGCAGAAAAAGGATTATTCTTGTTGGAAGAAGAGGAATAGGTACCGGCTTTTACCCGGAGCCAGAAAAGTGGAACCCTGACATCCTTGTCAACGAAGTATTCGACGATCTACCGAACATTAGTGCAGGTGAGGGCAATTTTGGGCCATGCCAAGTCAGATCATACAGAGGAACATGGCAATACGAAGCGGGCATACGAAATGAGGATTTCCCGGTTACTTGGCACAAAGCAAGACCAAATAACAAGCAGGACCTTGAGATATACAGAATCGCGGTTGATCTCTGGAACAGAGAAAAAGCTCGTCTGGATTACAACGCCCTTCCTGATCGACTAAAAACACACAGACAGCGAGATTCATTCCTCGACAGATTTAAAGTTGTCGCTTCAGACCGACCATTTTCTCATACGGTGGTTGCTCATATCTCGAAAGACGGTCACTACTACATTCATCCGGATATTGAGCAAAATCGTTCGATAACGCCAAGGGAAGCAGCGCGACTGCAAACCTTCCCTGATAACTATTACTTTGAGAGCAGCAACTGTTTCCCCGGCCGCACACCAGCCTTCCGTCAGATAGGAAATGCCGTACCTGTTCTGCTGGCAAGAAAAATTGCTGAAAAACTTAAGGAGGTTTGGTATTGAGTACAAGCGGAACATATAAAATAAGACCCGCAGGGCGACACCTACTTACTATCGGCCGTGACCTGATTCAGAACAGTTATGCTGCAATTGTGGAACTTGTTAAAAACGCCTATGATGCAGACTCACCCGATGTGGACATCAAATTCAGGGCGGCACCTGACAAAAGCAGCTATAATATAGTTATTTCCGATCATGGCCATGGAATGTCACGGGATACTGTAATCAAGAAGTGGATGGTGCCGTCAACCCGTGATAAACTTAACCGTCGCGTCAGTCCCTCCGGCAGAACAATGCAGGGGCGAAAAGGAGTAGGGCGTTATGCTGCATCTATTCTTGGAGCAGATATGTTACTTGAAACTATTTCTCCTGAAGGCGAGAAAACAACTGTATTTGTTGAGTGGAGTAATTTCGAATCAGCTCAGTTTCTTGATGATGTTGAAATACTTATCGAAACCACTCAAGTCTCAGAGCCGTCGGGAACAAGGTTGACCATGACAGGGAACGGTGATCTACTTGCTGAATGGAACAAGACGCAGTTCGAAAACCTCCAGTTTGAGCTAAAGAGGCTTTTGTCCCCTTTAAGTGATTCCATCAGCAATGAACAACACAGTGATCAACTCCAAATCACTCTTTCTGTTGAGGGTTTTCCGAATGTACACGACATTACTGAAACAATAGCTCCTTATCAGATATTTGATCTATTTGACTATCGAATCGCTGGAAAAATAATGTGTGACGGAAAAGGAATCCTGATTTATTCTCAGCAAAAGGCACGAAACTCCACAGATGAGAAAATCCAATTCGATTTTGGGAAACCTACTGAATGCGGGGAACTGGTTTTCGATATTCGTGTTTATGACCGAGATGCAGACGCTATCGACTCATTGATTGCACGTGGTCTCAAGGATGAGTCAGGAAACTATTATGGGAAACTAAAAGCCAAACAAATTCTTAACTCCTCCAATGGTGTCGGAGTTTACCGAAACGGCTTTAGGATCCGACCTTTGGGTGATGCTGATTTTGACTGGCTTAAGCTTAATGAACAACGTGTTCAGAACCCATCGCTCCGGATTGGAAGCAACCAAGCAATCGGGTATGTGCAGATACAGTCGGAGGAGTTATCCGGACTGACCGAAAAAAGCGCTCGAGATGGCCTAAGGGAAAATGCGGCTTTCGATTGCCTAAAAAATATCACCCAATCAATCATCGCTAAGCTCGAAGAGAGACGTTTTAACTATAGAAAAAATGCCGGATTGAGCAGACCTGCACTCAAGGTTGAAAAAGAGTTTGAGAGGCTTTTTTCGTTTGATGAACTAAAACGAGATATTCAGAAAAAACTCACCAAAGGGGGAGTCGATAAAAACACTAGTGAAGAAATCATTGGAATTATTAGCAAGGATGCAGAAGATAAAAATAAAGTTGCTGATGAAATCCGCCAAGCAGTCGCTATTTATCAAGGTCAAGCTACACTGGGGAAAATTATTAACGTAATTCTACACGAAGGCCGGCGACCGTTAAGTTATTTCCGAAACCAGATTCCACGAATCAGGAAAATAAATGCCTCAATCTGTAATACTAATAATCCTGAAAAGTTACCTGAACTAATATCAATTGTTGATAGTGTTGGCAATAATGCAGAGATTTTTGTAGATCTCTTCAAAAGGCTTGACCCATTGGCTGCGGGGAAACGTTCTGAAAGAAAAGCCCTAAAGCTAAAGAAAGAGTTACAACATTGTTTAGACATTTTCAGAAATGAGATGGAGTTAAACAATGTGATCGCAAAAATTGATTGCCCTGATGATTTTATGTTTTCGACTTGGGCACAAGATATATCTTCGATTTTTGCTAACCTTCTTGACAACAGTCTCTACTGGATGAAAGAAAAAAACGTCGCTATTCGTGAAATTTATATTGACGTTATAACAGATAGAAATATTCTTCTATATATCGATTATCGCGATACTGGCCCCGGAATTGAACCAAGTTTAATTTTAAATGAAGCCATCTTCGAACCTCAGTTTTCTACTAAACCGTTGGGCACTGGACTTGGGCTGGCAATTGCAGGAGAAGCTGCTGCACGAAATGGACTGGAATTGAAAGCGTTTGAATCCGATACAGGAGCCTACTTCAGGCTTCAACCAAAAACTAGGAGAACCGATGAGTGAATTTAACGAATTCAAACTATTGCTGGTTGAAGATGATCAGCAAGACCGTCAGAATTGTATAGACTGCGTTAATGATTTCGAAGTTGAGAAAAAATGTAAAATAGAGCTTGTTTTATGTGAAAATGTTGACGAGGCATTCGCAAAACTTAATGGTTCTTTTGATGGGGCGATAATCGATTTGAAGCTTGGAAGTCAAGGTCATGAGGGAAACCAAGTAATTGACAAAATTGAAGAATTACATTTCAGGATTCCCGTCGCTATTTTAACTGGCACACCTGATGCGGCTGACAGGGACTTTGCTCATATTGGCATTTTTATAAAAGGTGAGCCGGGGGCTGGGTATGCTGACCTGCTTGAGAGTTTCTGGAGTATTCACAATACTGGGCTAACCCGCATCATGGGAGGAAGAGGACGGATTGAAGTGACTCTGGATCAAGTATTCAGGAAAAATTTAGTCCCTGGGCGGTATCGAAAAAAATGGGGGGAATATGGTGAGAAAAATTCTTCCCGAACTGAAAAGGCATTGCTCCGCCATGCCCTCAGCCATCTGCTTCAGCTTCTTGACGATGGCGGGGAATGCTATTATCCGGAGGAAGTCTATCTGGCCCCTCCTCTTACCAATCAAATTCGAACCGGCAGTATTGTAAAGGAAAAAAGCAGCGAGATGAGATTTGTAGTTATGAACCCTGCCTGTGATCTTGTTATTCGTGGTGATGGAAAATGCAAAACAGACAGGATACTAACAGTAGCAATTGATCTTCAAAGGGAATTATTTCCAGACTATCCAGCGAGTGGTCTCAGTAATAAGCAACAAGGGGAGCTGAAAAATGCTTTCAACAACAAAAAGTCAACCTATTACCACTGGCTTCCCAAAACAGATTTTTTTGACGGCGGTTTTCTGTGTTTCAGAAAACTTTCAACACTCACTCAGGAAGACTTCAATGAAAGATTCGATCCTCCAGATGTTCAGATTTCTCCCTCTTTTGTGAAGGATATCATTGCACGTTTTTCAGCATACTATGCCCGCCAAGGTCAACCTGAGATCGATTTTGAACGCTTTATCACTCTCTCTTCGTAATTCCCAAGAATGGATGTCCACTCGCCAGAGCAACGTAGCTTTAATATGTCCAGAATCAGGGGGAAAAACACTCGTCCAGAGATTATGGTGCGCAGATGGCTTTGGGCAAACGGATACAGGTATCGGCTTCATCGAAAGGATCTCCCCGGAAAACCGGATATTGTTTTGCCAAAATATCGTGCAGCAATATTCGTTCATGGATGTTTCTGGCACAGGCATGGTTGCAAAACAACAACAACACCAAGCACCAACATGGAATTCTGGCTGAAAAAGTTTGACGACACAATCAACAGAGACCAACGCAACATTCAAACACTTCTGGAAAATGGTTGGCGAGTTGGAATTGTATGGGAATGTGTTTTAACTGGGAAGAATGCTGATCTCAATATCTTCACAAAACATTTCAGGGAATGGGTACATTCGAATACAATGTTATTGAGTGTCCCAAACTCACTATAAAATGGAAAGGATTATTATTGCTTGGTTATAACTCAAATAAATTAAATTATTTACAATGTATGTAATGCAAAATTTATATGCTGAAAATCCCATTTGGCTACCTCCCTGCTGAAGAATTGAACTCCACCAGCTTTTTCCAGTTGATTGCTCCGTTGGCCTCACAATACTCCCCACCAAATTGCTGAGTAAACTTATTGATCATCTGGGCATAGGAGCGACAAAATTCATCGTTTTTCTCCTTTGCTGTGTGCCCCAATGGCTCAATAAGGTCGGTGTAAAGATTTGGATCTGATGAGATAAACTCCCAAAAGGTCTGACCACAATATTTGAAATAGTCGCCCTGATCGGGAGTATTGCTCTTTCCGTAACAGCATCCATTGACCGCAACAACCTGAATCCCTGAATTACTGGTGCGAAGAGTTTTTGCTGCTGTTTTGAAGTCGGACTTCATCTTGGCAATCTGGCTGCTGTTACCCCAATTCGGGCCTGATT
>CAILXE010000099.1 GCA_903838095.1 uncultured Chlorobiaceae bacterium | reverse complement strand
TGTTCTTCAGCATTGAAAGTAGAGCTGCTCATAGTATAAGTTTTGACGGTTGTGTTTTTTCCTCTTTACAATATAGTGTTGCTGGTGGCTTAATGGTTAATCCCTTCAATTCTTGATTCAAGATCTGCGTAAAGCTCCTGCAGCTCTTCAATAGTGCTCTCCTCAGCCTCCCAGAATCCCCGGGAATGAGCTTCAAGCAGTCTTCGGGTCATGGAGATGGTGGCATGGGGGTTAAGACTGGCAAGACGTTCAAGCATGGCTTTGTCATGCAGAAAGGTTTCATTGAACTGGTCATAGGTCCAGTTTTTTACAGCCGATGCTGTGGCGCTCCATCCGTAGGTGTTGCTGAGATGCGACTCAATCTCCCTTACTCCCTCAGACCCGTGTTCGAGCATGGCTTCATACCATTTCGGATTCAGCAATTTGGTACGTGCCTCAAGTGAGACCATCTTTTCAAGTGAACAGATGCGCTGCTTTTTCCCTGTACCATCAATATCTCCGACCATGACCGCTGGTTTTGCCTTGCTGAGCTGCTCCACGGTTTTTGAAACTCCGCCAAGATACTCATAATAATGATCAATATCAGAAATACCGATTTCATAGCTATCGATATTCTGAAAGGTGAGAGTGACATGACGGAGGGCGGAGCGCAGTGCGTCAGGGCACTCATGCCACTCGCCAGTGGGTGTTATGGCAAAACTTTTGCGGCTGACAAAAGCGTCGGCAAGCTGGTTATCCTCTTCCCAGGTGCTGCTTTCAACCAAGTGGTTTACATTTGCCCCATAGTTTCCGGGAGCGTTTGAATAGACCCGGTTTGAGGCTTCCTCAAACGAGCAGTCTCTCTCGGCCATCTCCTGCTGCACATGCTTTCGGATGAAGTTCATCTCATCAGGTTCATTGGCTCCCGCCGCCAGGCGCGCCGCCTGGTCGAGTAATTTGACCTGTACGGAGAGCAGATCGCGGAAAATGCCGCTGATGGTCATAATGACGTCAATACGCGGACGTCCAAGTTCCGCAAGAGGTATAAGCTCGACCAGCCCGATCTTCCCCAGTTCATCGGTTTTAGCCCGTACGCCCATTAGTGCAAGCGCCTGAGCAACTCCTTCTCCGTCACTCTTCAGATTATCTGTTCCCCAAAGGATCAAGGCAATTGATTCAGGGTTTTTTCCGCTCTCTTTTCGGTACTGCAACAGCAACTCTTCAGCAGAGAGCTTGCCTGCCTGCTGAGCAAAACTTGAAGGAATGGTGTAGGGATCAAGACTGTGAATGTTTCTGCCGGTTGGCACAATGTCAGGGTTCCTGACAAGATCATTGCCGGGAGATGGAGGCGTATACTTTCCCTCAAGGGCATGCAGTACTGCGTTCAGTTCGTTGTTTTCAGCAAGATTTATGAGCACGATATTCAGAAATTGCCACAAGCGATTCAGTTCTGGCGGTTTGATTCCTGTTTCACGGTGCAGATAGTTGTCGGCCTCCTCTTTTCTGACGATAAAGCTTCCTTCCAGCAACTTCGACATTGGCAAGGTGCTGGTTGTGTCGAAATGCCCTGTAAAGCGCTTGACAGCTTCCCGGCTGATCGTCGTTATCTGCCGCCATCTCTGCTGGGCTTCATGGTTATCAGCCAGATGGTCTGCCAAACGATGGTAATCATACTTTAAATGGTTGCTGATGAGCTCGGGCAGGGATTTTCCATCAAGCTCGGGGCGGCTATGTTCTGCCAGAAGTGCCAGATGATCGCCGACGCTTTCCGGT